>NZ_NEVB01000063.1:0-9277 GCF_002259925.1 Aeromonas sp. A35_P
AATTTTCTTAACCTACCTTGCAAGTTTAAATAATGCTGCTAAGCGAGGATGGAAAGAGGGGAACAGCAGGCCGGGGCAGCCCAAAGAAACAGGCCCGCAGCGAGGCGGGCCTGGTTGACTCATGCACGCTGGCTGATGCTGGCCAGCTTGTCGAAGTAGTCCGGGAAGGTCTTCGAGGTACACTTGGGGTCATTGATGGTGACAGCAGTATCGGACAGCGCCACCAGCGAGAAGCACATGGCGATGCGGTGGTCGTTGTAGGTATCGATGGCCGCGTGATTGAGCTGAGCGGGTGGCGTCACGGTAATGAAGTCACGCCCCTCCTCCACCTCGACCCCCAGCTTGCGCAGCTCGGTCGCCATGGCGTGCAGGCGGTCGGTCTCCTTCACCCGCCAGTTGTAGATGTTGCGAATGGAGGTGGGCCCCTCGGCGAACAGCGCCGCCACGGCGATGGTCATGGCTGCATCGGGGATGTGGTTCATGTCCATGTCGATGCCGTGCAGCGGCGCCTGCTCGGCCTCGATGAAGTCATCGCCCCAGGTGATGCGAGCGCCCATCTTCTCCAGCACGTCGGCGAAGTGGATATCGCCCTGAATGCTGTGCTTGCCGATGCCGGTGACCCGCACCTTGCCCTTGATGGCGCCTGTCGCGAGGAAGTAGGAGGCGCTGGAGGCATCCCCTTCCACTAGGAAGTCACCGGGACTGACGTAGGTCTGGTTGCCCTTGATGTAGAACAGCTTGTAGTTGTCGTGCTCGATGACCACCCCGAACTGCTTCATGATGTGCAGGGTAATGTCGATGTAGGGCTTGGAGACCAGCTCCCCCTTGATGTGGATGCGGGTGTCGCCCGCCGCCATCGGTGCCGCCATCAGGAAGGCGGTCAGGAACTGGCTGGAGACGGAACCATCGACGTGAACGTCGCCGCCCCACAGCCCCTTGGCATCCACCACCAGCGGCGGATAACCATCTTTCTTCAGGTATTGGATATGGGCACCCGCTTCACGCAGGGCATCCACCAGATGGCCGATGGGGCGCTCTTCCATGCGCGGTTCCCCGCCCAGGGTGTATTCGCCGGATCCCAGGCACAGCGCGGCGCACAGCGGGCGCATGGCGGTGCCGGCGTTGCCGAGGAACAGATTGATCGGCTCTTTGACGGCAAAACTGCGGCCCAGACCCTGCACTGTGCACTCGGTCTTGTCGGCGGAGAGCTTGTACTTGACCCCGAGCTGGGTCAGCGCCGCCAGCATGTGACGAATGTCATCACTGTCGAGCAGGTTGGTGAGCCGGGTGGTGCCACGAGCCATGGCTGCCAGCAGCAGGGCCCGGTTGGACACGCTCTTGGAGCCGGGTAGATTGACCTCACCGGCCACACGAGAAATAGGTTCCAAACGCAACGAATTCATAGACTTCCTGTACGCTCTCAAAAAATTGACCTGACCGGACGTTAGCAGCCCGCGCCCTGCTCGGCAAGACTGCACGTGGCACAAAAGCGGACCGCGGGGGCAGCCGGTCCGGCATCAGGGAAAAAACAGACGCCGGGGAGTCCCCGGCGTCGGCAATCGGGGAAACATGCCTCAGCCGTGACGCTTGGCAAAGCCGTCCATAAAGCTGACCAGCGCCTTCACCCCTTCCAGCGGCATGGCGTTATAGAGGCTGGCGCGCATGCCGCCGACGATGCGGTGTCCCTTGAGCGCCAGCAGGCCGGCGGCTTCCGATTCGGCCAGGAACAGCTTGTCCAGCTCGGCATTTTTCAGCTGGAACGGGATGTTCATCCGCGAACGGCAGCTGGCATCCACCTGGTTGCCATAGAAGCTGGACTGGTCGAGATAGCCGTAGAGGAAATCGGCCTTCGCCTTGTTGCGCGCTTCCATCGCCTCGAGGCCGCCCTGTTCTTTCAGCCACTCGAATACCAGCCCGGCCAGATACCAGGCGTAAGTGGGCGGGGTGTTGAACATGGAGTCGTTCTTGGCGGTGAGCTGGTAGTCAAAAATCGAGGGTACATCGGCGCGGGCCTGGTTCAGCAGATCGTCGCGCACGATGGCGATGGCCAGCCCAGAGGGGCCGATATTCTTCTGGGCGCCGGCATAGATGATGCCGAAGCGGCTCACGTCGATGGGACGAGAGAGGATGGTGGAGGAGAGATCCGCCACCAGCGGCACCTCGCCGGTGGCCGGGATGTCGAACATCTCGATGCCGTCGATGGTTTCGTTCGGGCAGTAGTGCACATAGGCCGCATCGGCGCGAAACGCCGGGGTCGGCAGCAGGTGGGAGATCCCCTGCTCGTTCTTGGCAACACCCTGGAAGGTCTGGATATCGCCATACTTTTTGGCCTCATCCACCGCGCTCTGGGACCAGACCCCGGTCAGCAGGAAGTCGGCCTTCTTGTTGGCTCCCCCCAGCAGGTTCATGGGCACCGCGGAGAACTGGCCACGGCCGCCGCCGTGCATGAACAGCACCTTGTAGTTGTCCGGCACCGCCAGCAGCTCGCGCAGATCGGCTTCGGCCTTCTCGGCGACCGCCATGTAGGGCTTGCCGCGGTGGGAGAGCTCCATGACCGAGGCTCCCAGCCCCTGGAAATTACAAAATTCGCGCTGGGCGCGCTCCATGACTTCGACCGGCAACATGGCGGGGCCGGCGCAGAAGTTGTAAATCTGTTTGCTCATGACGCTTTCCGTGAGTGGATGAGTGTGATCGATGACTTGTCTGGTTTTACACAAGTGCAGCCCCCGGATCAAAGGCTTTTTGGGAGCTGGCTCAACCTTTTGCCGACCCGCAGCCAGTGCTCTTGGCAAAAAAAAGCCCTGAACGGGTCAGGGCTTGCAGAGAACATGCGTGGAAATGAGCGCCTGCCGGCGCGCAATGCCACAGGCCCCCTTTTTTCACCAGGTTACAGCTTGGCGGTGAGCTCCGGCAGCAAGGTGAAGAGATCCCCCACCAGCCCGTAGTCGGCCACCTGGAAGATGGGGGCCTCGCTGTCCTTGTTGATGGCGACGATCACCTTGGACTCCTTCATCCCCGCCAGATGCTGGATGGCACCCGAAATGCCAACCGCGATGTAGAGCTCGGGGGCCACCACCTTGCCAGTCTGGCCCACCTGCAGGTCATTGGCGACAAAGCCCGCATCCACCGCCGCCCGCGAGGCGCCCACCGCGCCGCCCAGCTTGTCGGCCAGCGCCTCGATCAAGGAAAACTGCGCCTTGGAGCCGAGCGCCCGCCCGCCGGAGACCACCACCCGCGCCGCCGCGAGCTCGGGTCTGGCGGAGCGCACGGCGCGCCGCTCGATGAGGCGGGTACGGCAAGTCACCTCGCTCACCGGCAAGCGCTCCACCTCTGCCTGGCCGCCGCTCGCCGCCTTGGCGAAGGCGGTGGGCCGGATGGTCAGCACCTTGATGGGAGCGCTGCTCGCCACCCGGGCCACGGCGTTGCCCGCATAGATGGGGCGCAGAAAGGTGTCGCCGCTCTCGATGCCGGTCACTTCGGAGAGCATCTCCACCCCGAGCCTGGCCGCCACCCGCGGCAGCAGATCCTTGCCCTGGGTGCTGGCGGCCATCAGGCAGTGCTGATAATCCCGCGCGATGTGGGCCAAGAGCGGATCGACCCCGTCGCTCAGCCCCTCTGCCAGCATGGGGTGCTCGGCCAGCAGCACACGATTCACCCCCTGCAGGGCGGCGGCCTGTTCGCCCGCCTCGGTCAGCCCCTGTCCCAGCAACAGCAGATGCACTTCGCCGCCCAGCTGGCCCCCAGCGGTGACCAGACGGGCCACGTTGTCGGCCAACTGGCCCTGATGATGTTCGGCAATGATCAATACGCTCATGACTGCCCCTTGCTATCGTCCGTTGATGTCCCAGCCTGTGTGCCCATCACGCCCCCGAGCCTGTCGCCGGCGGGCGGGGTTCTGTTGATTGCTGGCAGCATCAGAGTACCTTCGCTTCGTGCTTGAGTTTGTCCAGCAGCTCGTCCACCGAGCCCACCATGATGCCGGCGCTGCGGGCCGCGGGGGCCATCACCCCGAGCAGTCGGGTCTGGCCGGCCGGCTCGACACCGAGGTCGGCGAAGGGCGCGCTCTCGAGCGGCTTGCGCTTGGCCTTCATGATGTTGGGGAGCGAGGCAAAACGCGGCTCGTTGAGGCGCAGATCCACGGTCACCACCGCCGGCAGCGCCATGCCGAGGGTCTCGAGGCCGCCGTCAATCTCGCGGGTCACCTGCAATTCCCCCTCCACCAGCTTGATGGCGGAGGCGAAGGTGGCGAGCGGCCAGTCATTGAGGGCGGCCAGCATCTGGCCCACCTGGTTGTTGTCGGAATCGATGGACTGCTTGCCGAGCAGCACCAGATCGGGCTTTTCCTGCTCGCATACCTGTTGCAGGGCACGCGCCACGGTGAGCGGGGTCAGAGTCTCGCCGGTCACATAATGGCGCGCCCGATCCGCCCCCAGCGCCAGGGCGTGACGCAGCTGTTCGGCCGCCGCCTCGGGGCCGAAGGTCACCACCACCAGCTCGCTCGCCACGCCGGCTTCGCGCAGCCTGACCCCCTCTTCCACCGCAATTTCACAAAACGGGTTGATCCCCATCTTGACGTTGGCCAGCTCCACGTCCGAGCCATCGCTCTTGACCCGGACCTTGACGTTGTAATCCAGCACCCGCTTGACCGCGACCAGCAGCTTCATGACGCGCATCCCTCGCTTCTGTTGAGTGAATCCATGAAAACCCTCACATTTTTTGCTTACATTTACTTTACGTTTACGTAAACTACCAGCACTACCCTAGGCCAAGTCGAGCACAGAGGCAAGATGGAACGCGAAGCAATGGAATTTGATGTCGTCATCGTCGGTGGCGGCCCGGCGGGACTCAGTGCCGCCATCGCTCTCAAGCAGCACAATGCCGAGCTGTCGGTCTGCCTGTTGGAGAAGGGAGCGGAGATCGGTGCCCATCTGCTCTCCGGCGCCCTGCTGGATCCCGTCGCCCTCAAGGAGCTGCTGCCAGAGAGCTGGCAACAGGCCCCGCTCGGGGTCGAGGTCAACGACGATCAGGTGCACCTGCTGCAAAGCGACAGCCGCGCCCTGCAACTGCCCAACTGGGCGGTGCCGCCGCGCATGCACAACGAGGGCAGCCGCATCATCAGCCTCGGCAACCTCTGTCGCTGGCTCGGTCAGCAGGCCGAGCAGCTGGGAGTCGAAATATACCCGGGTTTTACCGCAAGCGAACTCATCATGGAAGCGGGACGGGTCAAGGGTGTGATCACCGGCGATCTCGGGCTGGATCGGGCAGGCAATCCGAAAGCGGATCACGTGCCCGGCATGGCGCTGCTCGGTCGCTACACCCTGTTTGCCGAAGGGGCCCGTGGCCATCTTGGCAAGCAGCTGATCGCCGATTTTCATCTGGAGAACAGCGCCCAGCCGCAGCACTATGCCATCGGCTTCAAGGAGCTGTGGCAGCTCCCCCCCGGTCAGGGCAAAGCGGGCCAAGTGCTGCACGGCAGCGGCTGGCCGCTCTCCGAGGGGAAGGAGGACAAGAGCCAGGGCGGCTTCTATCTCTATCATCTGGAGCAGGATCAGGTGGCGGTCGGGCTGATTGTCGATCTCAACTACCGCAACCCCTGGCTCAGCCCGTTTGACGAGTTTCAGCGCCTCAAGCACCACCCGCTCATCGCCACGGCATTACAGGGGGGCGAGCGCATCAGCTACGGCGCCCGCGCCATCGCCAAGGGGGGCTGGCACTCCCTGCCCCGCATGCACTTTCCCGGTGGCCTGCTCATCGGTTGCGATGCCGGCACCCTCGACTTCTCCCGCATCAAGGGGATCCACACCGCCATGAAGTCCGGCATGCTGGCGGCCAAGACCGTCGCCATGAGTCTGCGCGGCGGCGATGAAGGGGGTCGGGATCTGGCCGAATACGACGATGCGCTGCACCAGAGCTGGCTGGCCCATGAGCTCAAAACGGCGCGCAATTTCGGCGCGGCCCTGCACCGCTGGGGCCCCTGGCTCGGTGGTGCCTTCAACTGGCTGGAGCAGCGGCTGTTCCCCCGCACCTCGCCGTTCACCCTGCTGGACAAGGAGCCGGACTACCGCCAGCTGCGCATGGCCAGCCGCTGCCAGCCCATCGACTACCCCAAGCCGGACGGCAAGCTCAGCTTCGACAAGCTCTCGTCTGTCTATCTGGCCAACACCAGCCACGACGAGGATCAGCCCTGCCATCTCAAGCTGCAGGATGAGACGATCCCGGTGGCGGTCAACCTGCCCACCTGGGCTGAACCGGCCCAGCGCTACTGCCCGGCCGGGGTGTTCGAGATCCTGGGCTCGGAGAGCCAGCCCCGCCTGCAGATCAACGCGGCCAACTGCATCCACTGCAAGACCTGCGACATCAAGGATCCGAGCCAGAACATCGTCTGGACGCCGCCGCAGGGAGGCTCAGGCCCCAACTATCCCAATATGTAACAGGCCGGCCCATGCAGACCTACGCAGATAACAAGGATGCACAGCCCAGAACATCGTCTGGCCGCTACCGCAGGGCGGCTGCGGCCCCAACTATTGCAATGTATGTGATGAAAGGCGCGTGGCCGGGGGCTGTCGCAGGGCGCTCGGGAGCCCGCCATCCCGGCCGGTGAACCCAAGTTCTCCCGCCTATCGGGGTGAATAAAGGAGGCGACGCCAGGATCGCCCGTTTCGAGGTCGGCGCGGCTGCTCCGACCTCGCTGTTTTTTTGAGCGAACAGGCTGAACCTCCGATGAATAGGCCCTGACAAGCGCGGCCCGCCCCTGTATAGTTCGCCGCATTCAGGTTTTCCATCGGCCCGTTCAGCTTGTCCACGGGATCGCTTTCTACGCGCTCTAAGGCCGCATGACCTGTGCAACCATCCCTGATTACCCATGACTTCTTAAGGGGGGACAGATGATCACCGCCTACATTCTCAATAACAAGGTACTGGACATAGTCACGCTCGGGCCTGACGACATAGTGCCTGACAACACAGTCTGGCTGGATGCCTACAAGCCGGACACGGCGGAACGAGAATGGTTGACGGGCCTGTTTCTGGAAGAGGTGCCCGACAAGGAGGAGCTGGATGACATCGAAGCATCCGCCCGTTTCTACTGGGATACCGACGGTCTGCACATTCACTCCCTGTTTCCCCAGCGGATCGGCCGTGACACCAAGGGTGTCCACGTCTCCTTTACCCTGCGCAACAACCTGCTGATCAGCATCCGCGAGGATGACATCGGACTGGTGCGCCTGCTGCGCCACTACATGCGTCAGGATCGGCTGGAGGTGGAGGATGCCCTCGACATCCTGCTGGAGGTGCAGAACCTGAAAGTGGAGTACCTCTCCGATCTTATCGAAGATGGCTACAAGACCCTGGAAAACACCGCCGATCAGATCTTCGAGCCGGATCAGATCAATCCCATGCTCAAGGAGTTGATGGCTCAGGAAGAGGCCAACGGCCAGATCCGTCTCTCCCTGCACGATACCCGTCGCGCCCTGCGCTTCTTGAAACGCAGCCTGCGCCAACGCATGACGGGCGAGCAGAACAAGTGGATCGACGAGATGCTGCACGACGTGGAATCCCTGCTGCCCCACACCCAGTTCCTGTTCGACAAGATCAACTTCCAGCTGGAGGCCTCCATGGGAGTGACCAACCTGGAGCAGAACAAGGTGATCAAGATCTTCTCGGTTGCGGCTGTCATCTTCCTGCCGCCGACCCTTATCGCCAGCATCTACGGCATGAACTTCGGTCGCATGCCGGAGCTCGCCTGGGAGTACGGCTATCCGCTCTCCCTGGTACTGATGGTGATGTCATCGCTCGGCACCGGCCTCTTCTTCAAGCGAAAAGGCTGGCTGTGACGCCGGCGCCCCGGCACAACAAAGAGATAAGCGGATTGGGGGGCCTGGCCCCCCGATTAATTCCCCCCCCCTGCCCCGCCTTGCAAAGGGCGCCCCATCGCCCCATATCCCCTTCATCCTTTGCACAGACGACCCCGGGCAACCATGACCCTCTACCCCGAACACAGATATGACGATCACGGCCAGCTGCGCCCCCCGCTCTGGTTCTGGCCCATCGCCCTCTTGCTGACCCGCTCGGTCTGGCTGTTTCTGATGGCCGGCGTCACCCGCGAGAGCGGCAGCGCCATCCTGACCCTCTTCTACCCGGACCGGCTCACCCTCTACATCAGCCTGCTGACCGACGTGCCCGCCATGCTGGCGCTGCTAGCCTGCGGTGGCACCTATCAGCAGACCCGCAGCTTCCGGGCCTGGCTCAGGCGCCACAGCCCCTTGCTGCTGCTCTGCTCTGCCGTCAGCGGCCTGCTGATGCAACTGCACAGCCTCAATCTGCAGAAGTGGTCGTTCAGCTGGCCCACCGCCCTGGTGCTGGTCGCCACCCTCTGGTCACTCTGGTATCTGCTGCGCAGTCGCCAGCTGCGTGAATACGCGGCCGATCAGCCCCACGCCGGCAACTGATCAGCCAGGCGCCTCACTGGCGGGTGACCCGGATCTGCAGGGTCTGGCGATCGCTCTGAGTACCGCCGCCCCCCTGCAACTGGGTGCCCAGGCTGCTGCCCTGCTGCGCCGCGCTGGTGGAGAGCTCCCCTACCGTCAACCACTGACCGGGGGCACCGCTCACCTCGGTGGCACTCTGCCCCCGGTTGATGGTGCCCTGCACCAGCCTGGCCTGCTCGCTGCTGAGCGCTATCTGTACCCTGTCGCCGATCAGGGTGGCGGTGGCGTAGAGGCCGTTCACCAGCGGCATCAGCCCCACCACCTGGCCACCACGCCACTGATAAAAGGTGACCGGCTGATAGGTGCCCATCTGCAATAGCACGGGTCGACCCGACAGGCCGCGTACCTGCCAGCTGTCGTTCTGGCTGCGCTGATACTGCTGGGCATTGCCCTCCAGCAGCCACTGCCGCTTGGCGGCATCCCGGCCCAGCCCCACCCCGGCCTGCTGGCTGCTGGAAGCGCCATCCACCCGCCACTCGATGAGCAGGCTCTGGGGCGGCTGGTTGAATTTGGCCAGCGCCGCTTCCGCCTCCTGCAGCTGGGCAGCGCTGCCGCTCAGCACCAGCTGGTTGCCCATGGCGCTCACCCCCAGCTCCGGATAGAGATCCTTGAGGGTCTGCACCGCCGCCTGGGTCTCGAATACCGGGATCACCTTCACTTCGGCCCGCAGCGGCAGGCACCAGAGCCCCCACAGCAGCCAGAGTCCAAGTCCGTGCCATCTTCTCATCTTCTCCTCCCGTCCCACTTGGCGGTCCTTCACGTCATCGGCCTGCTCATCACCTGGTCATCAT
>NZ_NEVB01000064.1:0-9266 GCF_002259925.1 Aeromonas sp. A35_P
TGCGGTTGGAGCGCATTTTCTGCGTTTTACATGCCAGAAGCATGGTGCGAAGAGAGGGACTCGAACCCTCACACCCGGGGGGCACTAACACCTGAAGCTAGCGCGTCTACCAATTCCGCCACCTTCGCACATCGGGTTATCAGTCTGAATTTACATGCCGTCTGATAAGAGCATATTGCAGTATGGTGCGAAGAGAGGGACTCGAACCCTCACATCCGTGGGACACTAACACCTGAAGCTAGCGCGTCTACCAATTCCGCCACCTTCGCATCACTGCGGTGGGGGATTCTATAGAGTTTTGGGGGGGCGTCAACAGCCAGAAGGTACTTTTTTCGCTGTTGACGCCCAAAGCAGCATCAAGGGGACAAAACTTCAGCAATTAGCGTCACTGGCGAGCCAAGGCGTCCCGATACATCTGCTCGTACTGGATGACCGAATCGGGCCAGTTGAAGCGGGTGTTCATGGCATTGCGCTGAACCCGGGCAAACTGCTCGGGGTCCTGCAGGTAATAGAGCAGGCTGCGGCGCATGGCATCGAGCAATATGTTGGCGGTCGGATCGTTGAAGCAGAAGCCGGTCGCATGTGCCGGATCGGCATCCCAGTCCACCACCGTATCCTTCAGGCCGCCGACCGCCCGTACCAGCGGCAGGGTGCCATAGGCCAGGCTGTACATCTGGTTGAGGCCGCACGGCTCGAACAGGGAGGGCATCAGGAAGAAGTCGGCACCGGCCTCCACCAGGTGGGCGAGCCGGTCGTCATAGGTATTGATGAAGGCGAGCCGGTCCGGGAATTGCTGGGCCAGGGTGTGCAGCTGGGCGGCGAGGGAGGGATCTCCCGAGCCGACGATCACCACCTGCACCTTGTGATGAAGAAACTTGTCCAGCACCGGCAGCAGCAGATGCACGCCTTTTTGTTCGGTCAGCCGGCACACCATGCCGTAGATGGGCAGGTCCACCACCGGCAGGCCCAGCTCCTGCTGCAGGCTCTGCTTGCAGACGCCCTTGCCGGCCAGGTTGTCGACGTCATAGGTGGCCGGCAGAAAGTCGTCGAAGGCCGGATCCCAGTCCTGATAATCACAGCCGTTGAGGATGCCACGCAGATCCGACGCCCGCTGCTGGAAGACGCTGGCCATGCCGTGGGCCCCCAGGTGGGTCAGCAATTCGCTGGCATAGTTGGGGCTGACCGCGTTGATCTTGTCGGCATAGAGCACCCCGCACTTGAGCAGGTTGACGTGGCCGTAGTCGTAGCTGATGCGCTGTTCGTAGTCGGCGATCTCGGGCACGGCCCAGAACTGCTGGCGCTCGAACACCCCCTGGAACGCCGCGTTGTGAATGCTGATCACGCTGCGAGTGTGCTGGAAGAAGGGGTTGTGGGCGTGTCGGGTTTTCAGCAGCAGCGGCAGCAGGCCGGTGTGCCAGTCGTTGCAGTGCACTATGTCGGGGGCAAAGGCGAGCTGCTCGCAGGCATGCAGCGCGGCGGCGGCCAGGAAAGCGAAACGCTCGCCGTTGTCCGGGTAGGCCTGGTTGTTTTCGGCATAGAGCTGGGGGCGATCGAAGTACTGCGGGCAATCGAGCAGGTAGACACAGACCCCTTCGAGATCCATCTGATAGATGCGATAGCCGATATCCGGCAGACCCGGGTGGGTTGGCAACCAGCGCGAGACCAGCAGTTTGGCCTCATCCCGTCGCTTTATCGTCTTGTAGAAGGGGAGCATGATCCTGACATCATGCCCCTTCTGGGCCAGGTACAGCGGCAGGGCTCTGGCCACGTCCGCCAGGCCCCCGGTCTTCACAAGCCCCTCAACTTCCGAGGCAACGAACAGGATTTTCAGTGGGTTAATAGCCAACTCTTGCTCCCTTAGGTACCACGACGATACCGCCTTCGGACACGGTAAATCGCTCTCTGTCATGGTCCAGATTTTCACCGATCACGGTGCCGGGCGCAATTTCAACGTTCTTGTCGATGATGGCGCGGCGGATGGAGCAGCCCTCGCCAATCTTCACGTCCCCGAGCAGAACCGACTCGCTGATGTGGCTGCAAGGGCCTATGTTGCAGCGAAAACCCAGGATGGAGCGCTGGATCTGGCTGCCCTGGATGAAGCAACCGCCGGAGATCAAGGAGTTGGCGATCTTCACCTTGCAGTCGTCGGTGTCGACGAAGGTGGCGGGCGGCAGCGGCGGGTAGTGGGTATGCAGCGGCCACTTGCGGTTGTAGAGGGAGAAGGGGGCATCGTCGGCCACCAGGTCCATGTGCGCCTGCCAGTAGGAGTCCAGCGTCCCCACGTCGCGCCAGTAGACGCTGGGTTTCTCGCCCGGGATCACGTTGGTGCTGTAGTCGTAGACATAGACGGGGGCGCGCGGGAACAGGCTGGGGATGATGTCCTTGCCGAAGTCGTGGCTGGAGTTCTCCTCGGCGGCGTCGCGCTTGAGTTCGCGATAGAGCGACTCGGTCTCGAAGATGTAGTTGCCCATGGAGACCAGCGCCTGGGTGGGATCACCGGGGATGTGCTTGGGTCGCTTGGGCTTCTCTTCGAAGCCGATCATCCGGCCCTCCTGATCCACCTCGATTACCCCGAAGGCGCTCGCCTCCTCGATGGGCATGCGCAGGGCGGCGACGGTCAGGGCGGCGGCCTTCTGCTTGTGGAAGCTCACCATCTGGCTCACGTCCATCTTGTAGATGTGGTCGGAGCCGAAGATGCAGACGTGCTCGGGGTCGGAGATCTCGATGAAGCGCAGGTTCTGGTAGATGGCGTCGGCGGTGCCGTCATACCAGCGTTTGCCCATCCGCATCTGGGCTGGAATGGGGTCGATGAAGCGATCCGTGATGCCGACGATGTTCCACCCTTTCTTCATGTGTAGATAGAGGGACTGGGACTTGAACTGGGTCAATACGTAGATGCGCAGGAAGTCGGCGTTGACGAAGTTGTTGAGCACGAAGTCGATCAGTCGGTAGCTTCCACCAAAGGGAACCGAGGGCTTGCTGCGGGTGGTGGTGAGTGGCTGGAGGCGAGTACCTTCGCCGCCCGCCAGGATCATGGTGAGTATGCCTGCCATCGTATTTCTCTCCCTGAATTCATACTATGAAAAGGTTTTCATCTTGCTGCAAAAAAACACCCCTAAAGGGGTGGTTTGAGGTGCGTCAATTACCTTATCAGATCCCGGATGGGGCTCTCTACCTGTTTCCGGTGACTGCTTACACTTATTTACATTTTGCTCAGATAGACCTTGAATTTGGCATCGCTGCAGATCACTTCCGTCCGTTTGAAGTGCGTCTCCAGTATAGGCTGATATCGCAGAAAGGCGTTGGCAACTATGGTGAGGGTGCCCTGCGGCGACAGATGCTCCGGCGCCTTGGCCAGGAAGGTCTCTGTGGCCGCGTAGAAGGTCTTGAGACCGGCGTGGAAGGGGGGATTGGAGACGATGCGGTCGAACCTCTCCCGTACGTTGGAGTAGACGTCGGATGCCTTCACCTCGCCCTGCAGGCCGTTGATGGCCAGGGTACGGCGGCTGGATTCCAGCGCCAGCGCGTTGATGTCCACCATGGTGACCCTGAGTTCAGGATTGCGCTTGGCCAGCACAGATCCAATCACCCCGGCGCCGCAACCGAAATCGAGCAGCGATCCCTGCATGGCCGGCAGGCTGGCCAGCAGCATCTGGCTGCCAAGATCCAGCTCGGATGCACTGAACACGCCGGGCAGGGCCAGCACGGTCAGCTCAGTATCGCCAGCCTGGCACTGGTAGCGGCCAAACCAAGCGTCCAGCTCGAACGGGGCCACCGGCTTGCTGAGTTCGCCATGATAGAGGGAGCAGCGGCGGGCCGAATCGCGTTTGAGCGGCTTCTCGCCATAGGGAGCCAGCAGCTTGTCGGCCCCGTTGATGCCGCCGCGGTTCTCGCCGGCGAGGAACAGCTCGGCACCGGCTTCCAGCAGCGGGGTCATCATGGCCAGCAGATACTGGGCTTCGGCCTTGGCCTTGGGCATCAGCAGCAGCAGGGCATCGAAGCGGGGAGCGCCACCCAGTTGGTGATCGAACAGGATGGCATCGCCCAGCGCGGCCTGCTGGCTGCGGTAATAGCAGTAATCCGTGGTAAACACGGTGAGGGAGTGGGTCAGGGTTGCCAGCTGGCGCGGATAGTCATCCTCCAGGGCGCCGCACACCAGCAGCCGCTTGCCGACAAAGAGGGCTTGGTTTCGTTCCAGCATCTGGCTGACGGCACTGATCGGGCTGCTCATCGGGTCTCTCCACGCAATTTGGGGCGGCCATTATACATAGCCGCTTTCGCCTTGACATTTATGCCGTGTTCCCGAAATATGCCCAGACACCATTTTTTGAGCAGAGATGACGCAATGCGGTTCAACGGGTTGAAACGAAAGCATAAAAAAAGCCTGACATTCGGGCCTGCCGACGTTCGCGCGTAACCTCTCATCCCTGAGCAGATTCAAACCCCGGTTGCGCACATCGTACCGGGGTTTTTTATTGCCACATTCATGAGTCAACGGAGAAGGAAATTCCATGTTCAAAGGTTCAATCGTCGCCCTGATCACCCCCTTTCGACAGGGCACGCTGGATGAAGAGGCGTTGGCGCGTCTGGTGGAGTGGCATATCGAACAGGGTACCCACGGCATAGTGCCGGTGGGCACCACGGGCGAGAGCCCGACCCTGACCCATGACGAGCATTGCCGGGTGGTGGAGCTGGTGGTCAAACTGGTGGCTGGCCGCATCCCGGTGATCGCCGGGGCGGGTTCCAACAACCCGGTTGAAGCCATCGAATACACCCGTCACGCCGAAGAGGCGGGGGCCGATGCCACCCTGCACGTGGCCGGTTACTACAACCGTCCCAATCAGGAGGGGCTCTATCACCACTTCAAGGCGGTGCACGACGCCACCAGCAAGCCCATCATCGTCTACAACATCCCGCCGCGCGCCATCGTCGACGTGCAGCCGGCGACCCTGGCCCGCCTAGCCGAACTGCCGCGCATCGCCGGGGTGAAGGATGCGACCGGCGATCTGGCCCGCCCCTGGGTGGAGCGCCAGCTGATCAAAAAGCCCTTTGCCTGGCTCTCCGGCGAAGATGCCACCGCCGTGGCCTACAACATCGGTGGCGGTCAGGGTTGTATCTCGGTGACGGCCAACGTGGCCCCAAGGCTGGTGGCAGAGGTGCAGAACCTAGCGCTGGCCGGCCAGTGGCAAGCTGCGCGTGAACTGCAAGACAAGCTCATTCCGCTGCATCAGGCGATGTTTGCCGAGCCGAGCCCGGCCGGTGCCAAGTATGCCGTCTCCCTGCTGGGCTTTTGCAGCGAGGAGTGCCGCCTGCCGGTGATGCCGCTCTCCGAGGCAACGCGTACCCGCATCCGCGAAGCGATGCACGCCTTGAATTTGTTATAAAAAATGGGCTCTGGATCGCGCTTTTGATTGGCCAGTCAATTAAAGTGCAGGCTTTGCCGATATACTCGCTTGGATACAACCAAGGATGGCAGGCATGCAGGAATGGGATCCAGAGCACTTCACCAGCTTTGAACACCTCTGTGAAGTGACACTGGCGGCAATCAGGGAAAAAACCGAAGCCGAACAGATCTATTTGTGGCTGCGCGCCCCCGAGTCGCAGCTCTACAGCTTCCAGCTCGATCAGGGGCTGGTCAGCCTGGCTGCCGAGGCAGTCGCCCTTCTCAAATTACCGGTCATTTTCATCGAACACGCCCTCGACAAGGGACAACTGATGGTGGAGCCGCTCGCCCAGCACAACGAGCTGTGGGAAACGGTCGAACCACATACGGTGCGCCTGCGCGCCTGCTTCCCGCTCAAGCGCCACAAGGGGCTGGAGGCCGTGGTCTACCTGGAGACCCGCCGCCGCATCGATCGCCTGCCCCGGCGCCAGCAACAGGGCATCCAGCTGCTGATGCACTATCTTGCCGCCGAGCTCGAGAGCCGGCTGCTGGCCAGCCAGGTCGATCTGGAGCGGGATCAGCGGCTGCACACCCAGGCCGACCTCATCCGCAGCCAGGCGCTGCAAGGCTCTTTCCTCAGCATGCTGCAGGCGCTGCATCAGGTGGGAGTCAAGCTGGCGCGCTGTGACAGTGAACACCAGCTGCTGCACGACGCGGTGGCGCTGGCTCGCCAGGAGCTGCAGTTCGATCGCATCGCCATCTTCCTGGTGGATGCCGAGTTCAAGACCATGCACGGCACCTGGGGTACCAACGAGGTGGGCGAGCTGATCGACGAGCACCACTTCATCAGCCCGATCCCTGATCACCCCACGGTGCAGGAGGCGCTGCGCCGCAAGGATTATGTGCTGGTGCTGGAGGATGCGCCGCTCTACTACGAAAAGCAGGAGGTGGGACGCGGCTGGAATGCCATGGTCTCGCTGTGGGACGGGGCCACCCCCATCGGCTGGATCGCCGCCGACAACCTGTTGTGGCGCCGGCCGCTCAAGGCCTATCAGAGCGAGATCTTCAAGCAGTATGCCGCCATGCTCTCCCAGTTGCTGATCCGCCAGCGTACCCAGGCGGCACTCGAGCGTTTCAACCGCGAGCTGGAGCAGCGGGTCAGCGAGCGCACCATGCAGCTGGCCGAGAGCAACCGGGCGCTGGCGGAGGCCAACAAACGGCTCTCCATGCTGTCGCTGGAAGATCCCCTCACCGGCATCGCCAACCGCCGCCAGTGGGATCTCACCATGCAGCGGGAGTGGGAGTGGGCACGCCGGCACCAGAGTCTGCTGGCGGTGCTGATGATCGATGTGGACGAGTTCAAGTCCTACAACGACCACTTCGGCCATGCCAAGGGGGATCAGTGTCTGCAGCAGGTGGCTGCCCTGCTGCAGGATGCGGAACGGCGGCGTACCAATCTGGTGGCGCGTTACGGCGGCGAAGAGTTCGTGATCCTGCTGTGCGGTCCGCAACCTGGTGAAGCGGAGCGGCTGGCAGAACAGATTCACCAGGGGCTCAGTGAATTAAAAATCCCGCATCCCGCCTCCCGAGTTGCTGATTTCATTACGGTTAGCATAGGCTTTAGCTATCTGGTTCCCTCGCTGGATGGAACATGGCAGAGCCTGACCGAACAGGCCGATCAGGCGCTCTATCATGCCAAATCGCAGGGGAGGGCGTGTACGCTAGCCTATCGGTGAGCCCATGTTGTTACGTCGTTATCCCATCTTCAACCGTCGTCTCGCTCTCGTGGCCTATGGCATTGACTACCAGCTTGCCGACCCTGCCGAATGGCCCCTGCTGGCCGCCCAGTGCCGGCTGCTGGCACAGGGGCGCCAATATCTGCTGCCTTTCACCCACGAACAGCTCGATGAGCTGCGCCCCCTGCTGTTCGATCAGGACACCATTCCACTGGTAGAGGCTTCGGCCGAACGGTTGCCCACCTCTTTTCCCGTATTGGAGCAGTGGCGCGACTACCGGCGCCGGCTGGCGGTACACGGTGCCCAGCGCGAGCAGCGCTGGCTCAGCGCCTCCCGTCTGCTGGTGTTCTGGATGGGGGAGGAGGGGATCCGTCAGCCGACCGAACACAAGCGGATGGCCCTCGGCATCGAGAGTTGGGGGGATTTTCTGCCGCTCAAGGAGGCAGGGGTCGACTTCTTCGCCGGCGGCTTCCTGGCGCGCCCCGAGCTGGTCAACCAGCGCGCCGCCCAGCCGGACATGAAGCTGGTGCAGGAGATACTGCAGCTCATCTGTCACGAGGAGTTCTCCTTCGCCCGGGTGGCGACCCTGCTGCAGCAGGATGCCTGGCTGCCGGGGCAGCTGTTGAGTTACGTCAACGCTCCCGGGTTCGATCATGCCAGCCCCATCGTCTCGGTTAACCGGGCGCTCTCCTATCTGGGGGAGCAGGAGATCCGCAAGTTCGTGCTCATCTACGGGTTGGCCAGGGTCAGTCAGCACATTCCGGAGGCCTGTACCCGCATGGCCATCGCCCGCGGCCGCTTCTGCGAGTTGATCGCCCTGAGCGCGCTCGGCAAGTCCGCCGCCAGCTGGGCCTTCCTGGTGGGACTGGTGCTGGACGGCTCGCTGCTTTCCGAACAGCTCAAGGCCCATCTGCCCAAGGACGTGAAGCGAGCGCTGGAGTCTCGCGAGGGGCCGCTGTTTCATCTGTTTCAGCTGGTGAAGTGCTATGAACAGGGCAACTGGCCACTGCTGGCCCAGCTGGCGCCGAACTATCAGCTGGATCCCGCCAAGCTGACTCCCATCTATTTTCAGGCACAAATGTGGGGGCAAGCGTTTCTCGCCACCTAGGCCGTGGCGAGCGAGAGGGGCTCTGGCTAGAATGGGGGCCCTTTTTCAGACATGGATCCCGCACCATGACCCTCTCCGGCTTTCAAGGCCTGGTATTCGACCTCGACGGCACTCTGGTGGACTCCATGCCGCTGCACCTCGCCGCCTGGGCACACACGGCCCGGGAGTTTGGTTTTCACTTCGACCCCGACTGGTTCTATGAACTGGGCGGCATGCCGAGCCGCAAGATAGCCCTGCTGGTGGCCGAGCAGCAGCAGATCGCGCTGGATCCGCTCATCGTGACCCGTTGCAAGACCGAGCACTACGTGGCCAACCTGCACAAGGCAACCGTCTTCCCGGCCATGCAGACACTGGTCGAGCGTTACCATGGCCGCATCCCCATGGGAATTGGCACCGGCTCACCGCGGGTCAACACTGCCGCCGTGCTGCGCAATACCGGGCTGGATCGCTACTTCTCCGTGGTGGTGACGGCCGATGATGTCGAGCTGCACAAACCCCACCCGGATACCTTCCTGCTGGTGGCCAGCAAGCTGGGGGTCGATCCGGCGGGTTGTCTGGTGTTCGAGGATACGGGGATTGGCGTACAGGCCGGTCAGGCTGCGGGGATGCAGACCTGTATGGTCAAAGAGGGCAGACCGGTCGGCTTGCAGTATTGAACCTGCCGCATTGAATCTGGACAGAGAGCGCCGGCACTGGCGCTGAGGTAGAAAGTCCATTCCCATACGGGACTGTCATGACAAATGGGAACCTGATTACCCATGATTAGCAGTCACCCCGAACTATACTGATCTTATGCACAGTTATCGAGGAGCGAGATCATGGCCAAAAGCAAAGTCCAATTCCAGAAAGGCTACAGCCTGTTTGAGCTTCTCAAGGACTATGGCACTGAAGCTCAGTGCGAAAACGCGTTGTTCACTTGGCGTTTTCCTCACGGCTTTGTCTGCCCTGAATGTGCCAACAAGACCTGTTGTCACCTGAAAAGTCGGCCACGCGTGCTGCAATGCAATCACTGCCATCACCAGATGTCATTGACTGGGAA
>NZ_NEVB01000065.1:0-9017 GCF_002259925.1 Aeromonas sp. A35_P
CGATTTGACTCATTTTATTATTAGTTTAGAAAGGAAAACGGTTGTCACCGCCCCATACACGAACGCCACGGCAGATGCCGTGGCGTTCGTGGTTATACCTGTCAGTCAGGCTGACATTACATGCTGGACAGCGCCAGGAAGAAGCCTGCGATGGTCGCAGACATCAGGTTGGACAGAGAGCCGGCCAGTACGGCTTTCAGACCAAATTTCGCAATGGTGCCGCGACGGTTCGGTGCCATGGAGCCCAGACCACCCAGCAGGATGGCAACGGAGGACAGGTTGGCGAAACCGCACAGGGCGAAGGAGATGATGGCCTTGGTGTGATCGGACATGGCCGCGCCATTGATCAGCACTTCATCCTTCAGGTACGGAGCGAAGTTCAGGTAGGCCACGAACTCGTTGACCACCAGCTTCTGGCCGATGAAGGAACCGGCAACGACGGCTTCGTTCCAGGGTACACCGATCAGGAAGGCCAGCGGGGAGAAGATCCAGCCCAGCAGCAGTTCCAGGGAGAGCTGCGGATAACCGAACCAGCCACCCACACCGGAGAAGATGCCGTTGATCATGGCGATCAGACCGATGAAGGCCAGCAGCATGGCGCCGACGTTCAGGGCCAGTTGCAGACCGGCAGAGGCACCGGCAGCGGCGGCATCGATCACGTTGGCAGGCTTGTCTTCCAGATCGCCATCGGCATTGCTCTCGTCGTAGCTCGGGGTCTCGGTTTCCGGAACCAGCAGCTTGGCGAACAGCAGACCACCCGGGGCAGCCATGAAGGAGGCGGCGATCAGGTATTCCATCTTGACGCCCATGGAGGCGTAACCGGCCAGTACGGAGCCGGCAACGGAAGCCAGACCACCACACATGACGGCGAACAGCTCGGAGTCGGTCATCTTGGAGATGAAGGGACGCACCACCAGCGGCGCTTCAGTCTGACCCACGAAGATGTTGGCAGTGGCGGAGAGGGATTCGGTACGGGAAGTGCCCAGTACTTTCTGCAGGCCACCACCCAGCAGTTTGATGACCCACTGCATGATGCCCAGGTAATAGAGAACGGCGATCAGGGAGGAGAAGAAGATGATGACCGGCAGCACGCGGAAGGCGAAGATGAAGCCGCCACCACCGAACACTTCGAACATCTTGTTGCTGACCAGACCACCGAACAGGAAGTCGATGCCGTTCTGGCCATAACCGATGACGCTGGAAACGGCATCGGATACGCCCACCAGGATGTCACGACCAACCGGGACGTACAGCACGAAAGCACCCAGGCCAGCTTGGATTGCAAAGGCACCGGCGACGGTGCGCACTCTTATTGCTTTGCGATTGCTGGAGAACAGCACCGCGATAAGGACGAGCGTTGCCATCCCTACCAGACCCATTATTAGATTCATTATTTACACTTCCTCTTTAGTAGCACCTTCCAGCTTGTTAACAACTTGTATTCCAAAGCCATCAATCAAGGGTGCGCATTATACTAATTACGGTGCGACAAAGTAGAACGCTGGTCACATTTTATAAGCATGAAATGCGCTAGGGGTCGTCAAATTAGACCGCAAACGATTTTTACTCACCCCAATTTTTATCATGTCGCTATCAACCGTTAATCAGGTGTTAATTTTCGTCTTGTCCAACGGGAAGGTGCGCAAAGTGGATTCATGTAACACCGAGGCAACATGTGCCAGCGGTTGCTGCCGCAAATCGGCCAGTAGTTGCGCAATGATTGGCAGATTGGCGGGGGTGTTGGGCACCCCTTGCTGACCCTGCAGCGGCATATCGGGGGCGTCCGTTTCCAGCAGCAGGGCCTCCAGCGGCATGTGGCGCACCGCCTCCCGGGTCTTGTTGGCCCGCTCAAAGCTGATGACCCCGCCGATGCCGAGCCGAAATCCCAATTGCCAGAACGCTTCTGCCTGCTGCAGGGAGCCGCTGAAGGCGTGGATGACGCCCCCGCAGGCCGGGCGCAGGCGCCTGAGGATCTTGGCCACAGTGTCGTTGGCACGCACCGAATGGACAATAAGGGGCAGCTCATGTTCTTTGGCCAGTTCGATCTGGGCCTCGAACATCTCGAGCTGCCCCTCCTGCGGTACGTGGGAGCGCAGATCCAGCCCGCACTCGCCCACCGCCACCAGCCCGCGGGGGCGCTCCGCCAGCCGTTGCTGCAACCGGGTCAGCACCGCCGGCGTCTGACCGCCCACATACCAGGGGTGCACGCCAAGGGCATAGGAGATGCCGTGATGTTCTGCCGCCAGCGCCATCACCCGGGCCCAATTTTCCTCTCCCACTGCGGGAATGATATACTCGCCCACCCCCAGCTGACGGCACTCGGCCAGCAGCGCCGCCCGACCGGAGTCGAAGACCGGAAAATCGAGATGGCAATGGGTGTCGATCAATTGCATGTCACTCACCTGTTTGTCGTAATTAATGGGTCCATATCATGATGAAACGCACAAGCCACGGCTTTACCCTGATAGAACTGGTGCTGGTCATCATAGTGCTGGGGATCCTGGCCGTGACCGCCCTGCCCCGCTTCATCAATCTCAAGGATGACGCACTCAAGAGCACGGTCGCGACGATGGCGGCCAACTTTGCCAGCGCGGTCCAGCTGGCTCATGCCGGCTGGGCGGTCAAGGCGCAGGATCAGGCGCTCTACAATCTCGGCAGCATGGGGCAACGCAATCTCGACATCAACCGCTATGGCTGGCCTGCCGGCACGGACGAAGATCAGGGGCGCAAGGGGATCGACGAACCCTATGTCGCAGGTCAGGGCGACTACATCTCGGTGAGCAACCAGTCAGACTGCCGTCTGCTGTTTCAGGGGCTGCTGGACAGCAGCTACACCGTCGCCTCGGTCGATCAGGATCCCGATCAGCAACTCAACGCCGACTACCTGTCCAGCGAGCTGACCGCCAACCAGATAGATGAAGAGGGAGAACCGCACAGCAACTGCCGCTACATCCTGCGCGACTCCATCGGCCGCTTCCCCGCCTATCCCGACGGTCTCTCCTTCGACTACAACAGCGTCACTGGTGCCGTGACCCGCAATTTCCAGTGAGCGGATCCGACTCGGCTTGCGGCTCTGCCTGCGGCGCCTCATCCTGTTCCCAACGCACCGGCACGCAGCAGCGCCGGTTCTCCGGCGTGAGCCCCCACTCCTCGCACCAGCCATCGTAACGAGCCAGCCAGCGTAACAAGATACCTTTCATCCGCGCGTTCCCCTCTTCATCAAGTCGACGGTTGCTCCGTCATATCCCCGCTCGCCGCCCGGAGCAAACCGGGCCAGCCGCATCATGGCGCCCCGGGTGACAGCAGCAACCCCATGCTGATTTCGTCCACGTAGCCATCGTCCAGCCGATAGGCCTGTCGCCGCAACCCCTCGTCTCGAAAGCCACACTTGCGATAGAGGGTGTGCGCCACCTCGTTGTGGGCCATCACCCCCAGCTCCAGCCGCTGGATCCCGAGCTCGCCGGCGGCCGCGATCAGGGTGCGCAGTAACCGCTCACCCCATCCCAACCCGCGTGCACTCGACCGCAGCCCCATCACCACCAGGGCGCAGTGGCGGTTGCGCGCCAGACCACCGCCGATGAGCACGGCAAAGCCCTGCACCTCCCCAGCCAGCACCAGCAACCACATGGCCTGATTGGGGGCCGCCGCCATGGCCTCGAGCCGCTGGCGCTGCCCCTCGATGTCCGAGGGGCGCTCCCCCGCCTCATACAGCATGAAGCGGGTCTCCCTGTCCAGTTGCCCAAAGAAGTGATCCAGCGCCGCCGCATCCTCCACACTCGCCAAACGAATCATCACCCTCGCACTCCCTGCCTAGTGGCTACGCCGATCCACGGCCATAAAAAACGACTCCATTTGGAGTCGTTTTTATCAGAGCCATCTGGCTAATTCAATTCACGCCTGGGTGGGCAGGCTTAGACGAGCAACCGCTTCGACGCCCATGGCGCGAGTGAGAACCAGCGACGATCAGGCCTTGGCAGGCAGGCTCAGGCGGGCGACAGCCTCTACGTGCATCGAGTGCGGGAACATGTCCACCGGCTGCACCTCGTCCAGCACGAAGCCCTGCTTGACCAGCCAGGCGAGATCGCGGGCCAGGGTCTGCGGGTTGCAGGAGACATAGACCAGCCGGCGCGGCGCCATGGCCACCAGGGTCTGCAGCACCGCCATGTCACAGCCCTTGCGCGGCGGATCCATCACCACCACGTCGGCGCTCACCCCTTCGGCGTGCAAAGCGGGCATCAGCTGCTCCGCCTTGCCGACGTGGAACTCGGTCTGCTCGATGCCGTTGAGGGCCGCGTTGCGGCGGGCGTCGCTGATGGCGCTCTCCACCGACTCGATCCCCACTACCTTGGCGGCCTTGCCGGCCAGGAACAGGGAGATGGTGCCAATACCGCAATAGATGTCGAACACCGTCTCGTTGCCGGTCAGCTCGCAATACTCCAGCGCCTTGGAGTAGAGCACGTCGGTCTGGCTCGGGTTGTTCTGGAAGAAGGAGAGCGGCGAGATCTCGAATTCGAGTTCGTGGATCTTGTCGCGGATAACCCCGCTGCCCAGCAGCACCCGATTGTTGTCGCCCAGAATGCGGTTGGTGCGCGCCTCGTTGATGTTCTGTACCAGGGTAGTGACCGGCAGATCCTGCAGGGCCGCCAGCAGCTCGGCTTCGAACGGCAGCTCCTCGCCCAGCGTCACCAGCACCACCATCAGCTCGCCGCTCTTGAAGCCCTTGCGGGTCATCAGGTTGCGCACGCAGCCGGTGTGGTTCACTTCGTCATAGGCTTTGATGTCGTGCGCGCGCATCCAGTTGCGCACCCGGGCGTTGAGCTCCACGTGCAGAGAATCTTGCACCGCGCAATCATCGGCGGTGATGAGGTCGTGGGAGTGCTTGCGATAAAAACCGATCTCGGCGCCAGCCTCGCAGCCACGCACCGCGTACTGCGCCTTGTTGCGATAGGCGAACGGCGTCTCCATGCCGAGGATGGGATTGACCGCGGCCTCACCCAGCCCGACCTGCTCCAGGGCGCTCTGCACCAGACTCTGCTTGAGCTTGAGCTGGGCCGGATAGGCCAGCGGGCGCACCTGGCAGCCGCCGCATTCTGTGTTGGGGCAGAAGTCGGCAACCCGGTCGGCGGAGGGCTGGAGCAGCTCGGCCACCTTGCCGTGCAGGTAGTTGGGCTTCACCTCGGTCAGTTCGACCAACGCCTGCTCACCCGGCAGCAGACCTTCGACAAACAGGGGGCGGTCGAACAGGCGTCCTTTGCCATCTCCTTTGTCGGTCAGTTCCAGGATCTCGATCTGGTGTTGATGTCCCACTAGCGGCATGAGCGGCTCCAAAAGTACATATATAAGAGGGTGATGAGCCGGCCCGGCCAACCCATCAAGAAAAGGTGGCAGAGTTTAGCGGAGATCCGTCCAAATTGCAGGCATAAAACAGCAACAAGACAGAGGACATTGCCGCTATCCACCTTGTCTGCCGAAAAATGCTATCGCCGGCGGCGATCTCGGGGATGCGCTCTATCGGAGGTGATGGCGTCAGAGGCGAGCCGCCCCACCACAGGCTCGGACATCAGAGTTGGTCCCCGGCAAACGGACATAAAAAAACCGCCGGCATGGCCGGCGGCAATCTTGCTGAACAACAGATGGCGGATTACAGGCTGTAGGCCTTCTCGCCGTGGGTGGTGACATCCAGCCCTTCCCGCTCAGCGTCTTCTTTCACCCGCAGGCCGATCAGCATATCCACCAGCTTGTAGGCTACCACCGAGATGATGCCGGACCAGAGGATGGTCACCCCCACCCCGATGGCCTGGATCTTGACCTGATCCAGGATGGAGTAGCCCTCCGCCACCTGGTTGGTGACATAGTCCCACACCCCGGTGCCGCCCAGATCCGGGCTGGCGAACACCCCGGTCAGCAGGGCGCCGAGAATGCCGCACACCCCGTGCACGCCGAACACGTCCAGACTGTCATCGGCACCCAGCAGCCGCTTGAGACCGTGAACCCCCCACAACCCGGCGACACCGCTGATGAGGCCCATTACCAGACCACCACCGACACCGACGAAACCGGCCGCCGGGGTGATCACCACCAGCCCGGAGACAGCGCCGGAAGCCGCGCCCAGCAGCGAAGGACGGCCTTTCATCACCCACTCGGCCAAGGTCCAGGAAAGGGCCGCCGCAGCCGGCGCCACCCAGGTATTGATGAAGGCCAGTGCCGCCGTGCCGTTGGCTTCCAGCGCTGAGCCGGCGTTGAAACCGAACCAGCCGAACCAGAGCAGAGAGGCCCCGATCATGGTCATGGTGAGGCTGTGCGGGGTCATAGGGTCACGACCATAGCCCAGGCGCTTGCCCACCAGATAGGCGCCGACCAGACCGGCCACCGCCGCATTGATGTGCACCACTGTGCCGCCGGCAAAATCCAGCGCCCCGTGCTGGAACAGATAACCGGCCGTCGCCGTGGCCGCTGTCGCGGCATCGGCCGTGGTATAGGCATCCGGACCCGCCCAGTACCACACCATGTGGGCCAGCGGGATATAGGCAAAGGTGAACCAGATCACCGAGAACAGCAGCACGGCAGCAAACTTGATACGCTCGGCAAAGGCCCCCACGATCAGGCCGCAGGTGATGGCGGCAAAGGCCCCCTGGAACACCACATAGATGAACTCGCTGATCCCTACCCCCTTGCTGAAGGTGGCGGCGATGGAGTCGGGGGTCACTCCCTTGAGCAGCGCCTTGCTGAAGGAGCCATAGACGCTGTTGCCTTCGGTAAAGGCCAGCGAATAACCGTAGATCACCCACAGCACGCAGATGAGCGAGAACAGGGTGAATACCTGCATCAGCACGCTCAGCATGTTCTTGGTGCGCACCAGGCCGCCATAAAACAGAGCCAGGCCCGGAATGGACATCAGGATCACCAGGGCTGCCGACAGCAGCATCCAGGTATTGTCCCCCTTGTTGATGGTCACCACCGCAGGTGCGGTCACCACCTCTTCGGCCCAGCTGGGGGCGGCCAGCAGGGCAATCAGCGCCAACAGGCCAGTCATCACGAGTCTCTTGAGCATACTGCCATCTCCTTCCCTGTCGTCCCGGCTCCAGACCGGGTCCATTTCCTGATATGAACATCGACACCGATGATTCACGTACATTTCCATTCGGTACACACTGGTTGCCGCTCCCGGTCAGATTCCCTCCACGAAGCGGCATCATGGCGACATAAATGCTTAAAAGCACAAAGCGGGCCAACTTAATAAGTTATTTAAAATCATAAGGTTATTCGTATGACAGAGAGGGGGTGCACCAGATTGGCGCATGGGACGCGCTAACATGAGCGAATGCGCACTTCTGCTGTGCAGGCAGAGCAAGCCGCACCTAAATGGAGCAAGACGAGGCATGGCATGACCACAGGGAGCACCCGGCTTGCCGATATCAGCTGGAGAACAGAAGCGTGACAAGGAAGGGGAAAGGCGGAAAAACAAAAGGCCATCATTGCTGATGGCCTTTTGTCATGAATTTGATGGTCGGGGTCGGACTCGAACCGACACGGTTATTCACCGGCGGATTTTGAAACCATCGTAAGCCACATTGAATCAATAGCTTGCAGTGTTTTCGCGGGTTTGCTTGGGAATGGATGGGGCTTATTAGGTATCGCTGGTGAGCGCTGCCGCCACTTTGCCGCCATTCTTCAGCGCGGTGATCGGGTTGAGTTTGACCGCATCTTCGAGGTGGTCAGGGGCGAAGTGAGCATATCTCATGGTCATCTTGATATCGGTGTGGCCAAGGATGCGTTGCAGTACCAAGATGTTGCCCCCCGCCATCATGAAGTGGCTAGCGAAGGTATGGCGCAGCACGTGGGTGCTCTGGCCCGCAGGCAATTCAATCTCGGCCCGCCGTATCGCTTTCTCGAACTCGGCATAACAGTCGCCGAATAATCTGCCGGTGCGCTTGGGCAGCAATGCCAACAGCCAGCCGGCCACCGGAACGGTGCGATTCTTTTTGCCCTTGGTGCGGGTGAAGGTCAACCGGCCGATACCCACTTGTGATCGAGTCAACTTTTCTATCTCCGACCAACGGGCGCCGGTAGAGAGGCACAACATAACAATCAGCCACAAGTCTTTCAGACCAACGCAGGCCGCCAGCAATTGCTCGACTTCATCCTGATTCAGGAACGCCAGCTCAGATTCTTGCACCTTGTACTGGCGCAACACTTCGAGTGGATTGCCGTGGGCCCACTCACCCAGGCGACCGAGTTCATTGAACACCGCCTGCAGGTAGAGCAGTTCTCGGTTGATGGTGGTCGGGGATACTTGCTTACGCTGACCAGGCACATAAAGTTCGCCTGCCAGTCGCCGCTCGCGGTAAGCCGCAAATTGCTGGGCCGTGAACTCGGTCGCCAGCGGATTGCCAAGCGCCTCAGCTAGCCAGTTCAGCTTGTCACGGCGGCGGTCACCGTCGGTCAGGGTCTGACCATGGCGACCATACCAAAGCGCCACCAAGTCACTCAGCCGCCGTTCATCAACATTACCCGCCTCTGGCTGTTGCCAGGGCTGGGCAAGCATGTGCTTTTCCCATGCCAAGGCTTCGCCCTTAGTGGCAAAGCGCTTGCGCTTACGAGGACCATCACGCCCTTGGGGATATACTTCGGCAAGCCAGAACTTGGGCTTGCCGTCATCCAGCTTCCTGATTACCCATGATTAGCAGTCACCCCGAACTATACTGATCTTATGCACAGTTATCGAGGAGCGAGATCATGGCCAAAAGCAAAGTCCAATTCCAGAAAGGCTACAGCCTGTTTGAGCTTCTCAAGGACTATGGCACTGAAGCTCAGTGCGAAAACGCGTTGTTCACTTGGCGTTTTCCTCACGGCTTTGTCTGCCCTGAATGTGCCAACAAGACCTGTTGTCACCTGAAAAGTCGGCCACGCGTGCTGCAATGCAATCACTGCCATCACCAGATGTCATTGACTGGGAACACTATTTTCGCAAACACCAAGCTCCCGCTGACCAAGTGGTTTCTGGCGATGCACCTGTT
>NZ_NEVB01000066.1:0-47517 GCF_002259925.1 Aeromonas sp. A35_P
TGACCCTCCATCATCCTGCCCTGATGCGGCCGCTGTTCCAAATAGCTGTCCAGGTTTGACTACATCAGCCCCACCGACTTATGCCAAGTTGTTCCCTCTGTGATGCCCACAAGGTCCGAGACGGGTTGCTGGCAACCGCCAACACCAATGCTGATGCATTTTAGAGTGTCCCCTGTGCGACCCGTTACGGGCATTTTTTCAGGAACGGGCAGGGCATTGAAGAGGCGATTTATGTCTACAGGATTTAAATAGATAAGACGGGATGTCTTCTGAAAGGAGATAATGGGGTGGCTGATGGGGCTCGAACCCACGACAACCGGAATCACAATCCGGGACTCTACCAACTGAGCTACAACCACCACTGAAGATAGCCATTAATGCCTGCATCGGAGAGATGCATATCATCAATGGCGCGCCCTGCAGGATTCGAACCTGCGACCCACGGCTTAGAAGGCCGTTGCTCTATCCGACTGAGCTAAGGGCGCATTACCTCGACAAGCCTGGCGGCATGTCGAAAAACCTGGTCGGTGATAAAGGATTCGAACCTTTGACCCTCTGGTCCCAAACCAGATGCGCTACCGGGCTGCGCTAATCACCGAAAATCTCGCCTCCAGCATAGCGACAGCGGCTGTACTGGGCAACGGGCCGGCATCATACCCAAGCGGGAAAGCCAGCGTCAACGAATTTTTCCACCAATGAATTCAAATGCCTACTTATTGCCCTCCATGCGAGAGCCGCTAACACCCGTGGCAAAAAAATGCGACAATGCGCGGCAGTTGAACACATGGTGAGTGAAGAACGATGTCTGCCAAAATCATTGATGGAAAACAGGTTGCGCAAACGATTCGCAATCAGGTCGCAGCGCAAGTCCAACAGCGGTTGGCACAAGGAAAACGGGCGCCGGGTCTGGCGGTGATCTTGGTTGGGGTAGATCCTGCCTCTCAGGTCTATGTCGGCAGCAAGCGGCGTGCCTGTGAAGAGGTGGGCTTTATCTCCCGCTCTTACGATCTGGATGCGACGGCAAGCCAGGAAGAGTTGCTGGCACTGATCGATAAGCTGAATGAAGACGCAGACGTTGACGGTATTCTGGTGCAGCTCCCCTTGCCGGCTCACTGCGATACGACTCAGGTATTGGAGCGCATTCGTCCTGACAAGGATGTGGATGGTTTCCACCCCTACAACGTGGGTCGACTGGCACAGCGAATTCCGGCACTGCGCCCCTGCACGCCCAAGGGCATCATGACCTTGATTGAAACGACCGGGGTCAAGACACACGGCTTGCATGCGGTGGTGGTCGGTGCGTCCAACATCGTTGGCCGGCCGATGACACTGGAGCTGCTGTTGGCCGGTTGTACTACCACCACCTGCCACCGTTTCACTCAGGATCTGGAAGAGCAGGTTCGCCGTGCCGACCTGCTGGTGGTCGCCGTTGGCAAACCCAATTTCATCCCGGGTGAGTGGGTCAAGCCGGGGGCACTGGTGATCGATGTGGGTATCAACCGGTTGGCTGATGGATCTCTGGTTGGTGACGTGGAGTTCGAGACGGCCCGCAACCACGCATCCTTCATCACGCCCGTACCGGGTGGGGTGGGCCCCATGACGGTCGCCAGCCTGATGGAAAACACCCTGAGCGCCTGTCAGGACTATCACGACAACGCAAAATGATCTTTGCCTGACCCGCCAGGAGAATGCACTTCTCCTCTAGGATCGCAGCAATAAAAAAACCGGCAAGCCGCAAGGTTGCCGGTTTTTTTATTTATCCAGTTCGACTCTTACATGTTCTGTGCTTCGTTTGGCACAATGACAGAGGCATGATTGCCCTTCGGCCCCTGCTGCAGTTCGAAGTTGACTGCTTGACCTGCTTTCAACGTCTTGTAGCCTTCCATTTGTATCGTGGAGTAGTGGGCGAAAATATCTTCGCCACCTCCTTCCGGACAGATAAACCCAAATCCTTTTGCGTTGTTAAACCACTTGACTGTTCCGGTTGCCATACATCTACATCCTTTTATTGATTACCTTGAAGTCGTTGAGTAACCTGCGCCAGCCCTTTATAACTAGTAACATAGCCCATAGCAGACGGGCGCCGATTAGCAAGTAACCAATCTAGTCTAACTTTTGAGCGAGTCAAGGAGTTGTTAACAACTGATGTGATCTGGTTAACAAGTCTATTGACCAATCTTGTGTTAGGCGGTAGTAATCTAGAGGTACCAAAGCGCGACTATGAGCAAGCAGAAAGAACTCTTTGCTAATGAAGAGATTGCAGAGGCAGAGAAAACCAAGCTGCAACCGCCACCCATGTACAAGGTCGTCCTGAACAACGACGACTACACACCGATGGAGTTCGTGGTGGAGGTGCTGCAAAAGTTCTTTGGTATGGATTTGGACAAGGCCACTCAGGTGATGCTGAGCGTGCATTATAGTGGTAAGGGAGTCTGTGGCACATTCACCGCCGAGATTGCCGAAACCAAAGTGGTCCAGGTCAACACCTATGCACGTAACAACGAACATCCACTGCTCTGTACCATGGAAAAGGCTTGAATCTGATGACTTGATGGCGATGACGACACCACATTGTTGCTGTACTAGGGGAGGTGCCTATGTTGAATAAAGATCTAGAAAAGACGCTGAACGAGGCTTTCAAACTGGCCCGTGACGAGCGCCACGAATTCATGACCGTCGAGCACCTGTTGTTAGCCCTGCTGGATAACAGCTCAGCCAATGAGGCGCTGAGTTCTTGTGGTGCTGACGTGGAGCAGATGCGCAAAGAGATCAGCGCATTCATCAGTCAAACAACCCCGCTTATTCCCCGTGATGATGAAGACCGCGAGACTCAGCCCACACTGGGCTTCCAGCGGGTGCTGCAACGCGCCGTGTTTCACGTTCAGTCCTCCGGCAACACCGAGGTCAGTGGAGCCAACGTGCTGGTTGCCATCTTCAGCGAGCAGGAGTCCCAGGCCGCCTACTTCCTGAAAAAGGCCGAGATCAGCCGGCTGGATGTGGTCAACTTCCTCTCCCATGGGGTACGCAAAGACAGCAAACCGGACAACAGCAACAACAACGTCGAGTCTGACGATGAGGTCTCTGCTGCCCAGATTGAGAGCTTTGCCACCAACCTCAATCAGCTGGTACTGGAAGGGCGTATCGATCCCCTCATCGGGCGCGATCAGGAGCTCAACCGTACCATCCAGGTGCTCTGCCGCCGTCGCAAGAACAACCCCTTGCTGGTGGGCGAAGCCGGGGTGGGCAAGACAGCCATCGCGGAAGGGCTGGCCTATCGTATCGTCAAGGGTGATGTGCCCGAGGTGATTGCGGGCAGTACCATCTACTCCCTGGATATGGGGTCGCTGCTGGCGGGAACCAAATATCGCGGTGATTTCGAGAAGCGCCTCAAGGTGCTGCTCAAGCAGATCGAGCGCCAGGAAGGGGCCATCCTCTTCATCGACGAGATCCACACCATCATAGGGGCGGGGGCTGCCTCCGGTGGTCAGCTGGATGCGGCCAACCTCATCAAGCCACTGCTCTCCAATGGCTTGCTGCGCTGCGTCGGCTCCACCACCTACCAGGAATACTCCCAGATTTTTGAAAAAGACCGCGCCCTGGCGCGTCGCTTTCAGAAGATCGACATTGTCGAGCCCAGCGTGGATGACACTACGCGTATCCTGATGGGCCTCAAGAGCCGCTATGAGGCTCACCACGGGGTACGTTACACCGTCAAGGCCATCCGTGCCGCGGTGGAGCTATCCGCCAAGTACATCAATGACCGTCATCTGCCGGACAAGGCGATCGACGTGATCGACGAGGCCGGGGCGGGTCAACGCTTGCTGCCGGTGAGCAAGCGCAAGAAAGTGATCAATGTGCAGGAGATCGAAACCATCGTCGCCAAGATTGCCCGCATCCCGGAGAAATCAGTCTCCTCTTCCGACAAGGAAGTGCTGAAGAACCTGGAGCGCAATCTCAAGATGGTGGTCTTTGGCCAGGACAAGGCCATCGAGGTACTGACAGACTCCATTCGCCTCTCCCGCTCGGGGCTTGGCAACGAGCGTCGCCCTGTGGGCTGCTTCCTGTTTGCCGGCCCGACCGGGGTAGGCAAGACCGAGGTCACCCAGCAGCTCGGCAAGGCGCTTGGCGTGGAGGTGCTGCGCTTTGATATGTCCGAGTACATGGAGCGCCACACCGTCTCTCGTCTGATCGGGGCGCCTCCCGGTTATGTGGGGTTCGAGCAGGGGGGTCTGCTGACCGACTCTGTCCTCAAGCATCCGCACTCAGTGGTGCTGCTGGACGAGATCGAAAAAGCGCATCCGGACGTGTTCAACCTGCTGCTGCAGGTGATGGACAACGGCACCCTGACTGACAACAACGGGCGCAAGGCGGATTTTCGCAACGTGATCCTGGTGATGACCACCAACGCAGGGGTACAGGAGACCCAGCGCAAGTCCATCGGCTTCCAGCAGCAGGATATGAGCCACGATGCCATGGCGGTGATCAACAAGACGTTCAGTCCGGAGTTTCGCAACCGGCTTGATCACATCATCTGGTTCAACCATCTGGACATGCAGATCATCCATCAGGTGGTCGACAAGTTCATCGTCGAGTTGCAGGTACAGCTGGATGCGAAAGGGGTATCCCTTGAAGTGTCCGAGGGTGTCCGCCACTGGCTGGCCGAGAAAGGATATGACAGGGCCATGGGGGCAAGACCCATGGGGCGGGTCATCCAGGAACACCTCAAGAAACCCCTGGCCAACGAGATCCTGTTCGGGGCGCTGGTCGATGGGGGGGTTGTGAAGGTTGAGTTGATAAACGACAGCCTCAGCTTTGACTATCAGGTCGATGTTGAAGCCGTTTCCCACTAAGCATTGAACGGTCGAAAGACCACAAAAAACCCCAACCGAAAGGTTGGGGTTTTTTGCTGAATTCCTGGCTTAGCGAGAGCGGAAAACAATACGTCCCTTGGAGAGATCGTACGGAGTCAGAGCTACCGTTACTTTGTCTCCAGTCAGGATACGGATGTAGTTTTTGCGCATCTTGCCGGAAATATGAGCGATAACCACGTGACCATTCTCCAGTTCCACACGGAACATGGTATTGGGCAGGGTTTCGAGAATAGTGCCCTGCATCTCAATACTGTCTTCTTTAGCCATTGAATCCTCTTGATAAGCCACAACAAAAATCCGCTGGATCATGCCGGATTTAAGGCTATGTGTAAAGTTTACTCGGGCTTGCTGTCGATATTTTTCCATTCTCCCTGTATCAGGCGCTCATGAGGCAGGTACTGGCTCTTGTAATTCATCTTGCGGCACTCTTCCACCAGGTAGCCCAGATACAGCCAGCTGCGGCCGGTACGCCTGGCCAGTTCCAACTGGCTCAGAATGGCGAAGGTACCGAGTGAGCGGTCGGCATGGTCCGGATCGAAGAAGGTGTACATGGCACTGAGGGAGTGGGGCAGCAGATCCGTGGTGGCCACGCCGATCAGCCGATGGTTCTTGCGCATCTCGAGGTAGAGGGGAGGCATCCAGTCGCAGTGGAGAAACCCCTTGTACTGGGTGCGGCTGGGGGGATACATGCTGCCGTCATGGTGGCGTTCGCGAATGTAACGTTCATAGAGCTGGTAGTATTCGGGCTTGTCGTCGTAGCTCAGTACCAGCTCGATATCCCGGTTGAGCTGACGGATCCGCTTTTGGCTGCGGCTGGGCACGAACCGTTCGCTGTGGATACGCAGGGATTGGCAGGCATTACAGGATGGGCAGTGGGGGCGATAGATGTCGTTGCCACTGCGCCGGAAGCCGGCCGTCAGCAGGCGCTCGTAACCGCTGGCGTTGAGCAGGCTGTGATCCATCAATACCAGCAGCTGTTCCTGTTCATGACCCAGATAGCTGCACTGATGCTTGGGGGTCAGTCCTACCTTGAGGATCACTTCTTCGGTCATAGTGTCATGCTCCCCGCCTGCCAGCAGCCGGCCGCCAGTGGTTGCCGGCTCAGCTGGGTCAGCGTCGTCAGGAATTTGCTTCTCGGCCACTCCTCTATTCCCATGGTGGCCAGAAAGTCGTTCTGCATCTGGCAATCTATCAGGGCCCCGTCATGCCGGGCAAAGTGCTGGCAGAGGGCCACCATGGCCAGCTTGGCGCCATTGTCAATGCGACTGAACATGGACTCGCCACAGAACACCCGGCCGAGGGATAGGCCGTAGAGGCCGGCCTGCAGCCGGCCATCCTGCCAAATCTCGATGGAGTGGGCATGGCCAAGGCGGTGCAGTTGTCGATAGGCGTCGATCATGGGTGTGCTTATCCAGGTTCCACTGGCACTGCGACGGGGGGCGGCGCAGGCCGCTATCACCTCATTAAAGGCGCGATCGATGGAAATATCGAATGGGGTACGGCGGATAAATTTGCGCAGGCTGCGGCCGATGTGCAGTTGCGTCGGCAGCACCACGCCTCTGGGATCGGGTGACCACCACAGCAGCGGCTGGTGGGGTTCGTTCCACGGGAAGATCCCCTTGTGGTAAGCTGCCAGCAAGCGGGCGGGGGAGAGATCGCCACCGATCGCCAGCAGGCCGTTGGGTTCATCCAGGGCGTGCTCGGGGTCGGGAAACCAGCACAGCTCATCATCCAATTGGGTAAGATAGCGAGACATAAGGCAACGAGGTTCATAGATGAAGGCCATTATCCTGATAGTATCCAGCTTGTTCTGCTTTGTCACTGCGCCCGCCTGGGCCCAGGTCTACGAGCGCAATACCGCCAGGCCCGTGAATCAGGTGGTGTTTGGCCAGGTTGAAACGGTGCGCAACATCACCCAGCGTCAGATCCTGGAATCCGAGCGTTCAGGCTGGAAAACCCTGGGCGGCGCCGTGCTGGGTGGCCTGCTTGGCAACCAGTTCGGTGGCGGCCACGGTCGGGAAATCGCCACTGCCGTCGGGGCCCTGGCGGGCGCCGCTGCGGCGCAGCAGTATCAATCCGGCGGCACAGTGGTGGAGAACAAGCTGGTGGAACTGCTTATTCGCAACGAACAGAACGGACTGATCAACGTCATTCAGGATTACGATCCGGCCATGGTGTTCATGAACGGCGACAAGGTGCGCATCCTCTATTTCGACGATGGCGTGCGGGTCGACAAGACCTACTGAGCAGAGCTGTGACATGACGGGAGGTAACAGGAGGGGAACCCGACGTGTGCCCGGGGAGGGGCTGCGGTCGGGCGGTACTACACGACGAGCATCCGGGATGGTGCGATCAGGCCGCTGAGCCTTGAGACACTATCTTGTCACGACCGGTGTTCTTGGCCTGATAGAGCAGGCGATCCGCTTCGCTCAATGCCTCGTCCATGGAGACGCGCCCGACCTGGATCACCCCGAAACTGGCGCGAACGAACAGTAGCGTTTCCCGTGACAGCGGTTGCTGGCGCATCTGCTGGCGCAACCCTTCCAGCCGTTTGAGCAGCACGGGCACGGTGCAGTGAGGCACCATCAGGGCAAACTCCTCGCCGCCAAAGCGGGCGATCATGGCGTCGGGGAAGAACTGGGTGAGCAGACGGGTGAGGTGACATAACAGCTGATCGCCGATGGCGTGACCCCAGTGATCGTTGACCTGCTTGAAGTGATCCACATCGAGTACGCACAGTGCAAGCGGCGTCTCCTGGCGCTGGTGTTCCTCGAACCATTTCTGACCCTCGTTGAACCAGTAGCGCCGGTTGTAGAGCCCGGTCAGGTAGTCGCGATTGGCCGACTCCTGGATGCTGTTGAACTGCTCCAGCGCCTCCAGATTGTGGCTGACCCGGCACTGCAGCTCTTCCGGCTCGAACGGCTGGTTGAGGAAGTCGTTGGCACCCTGTTTTAGGTAGCGGGCGGAGAGGCCGCGTTTGTCCGACACCGAGATCCCGATGATGGCGAGCTGCTGCTTGCTGTAGCGCTCGCGCAACATGCGTACCAGGCTGATCCCGTCAATTTCTGGCATATAGTAGTCGACCAGTACCAACCGGATGGCCGGGTTCTGCTCGAGCTGGGCCAGCGCTTCACGGGCATGGCTCGCCTCGTGCACCCGCAGCAGTTGCTTGCGCAGCTGGGCCATGGTGCGGTGGCGGGAGGTACGGGAATCATCGACCACCAGCACTTCGATGCGCTGGTTGAGGTAGAGGCGATGGACCAGGCTGACGGCATACTGCAGGGAGTGGCGTGAATCTTTCATCACGTAATCGAGCACCCCGGCCTCAAGCCAGGCTTCCCGTTTATCCTCGCTGATGTCGGCGGTGAGGATCACCACCGGCAGGCCGCGCTCCAGCAATACCTTGACCGCTTCTCCGCTGGGGGCATCCGGCAAGGTGAGATCCACCAGGGCAACCACATACTCTTCTCCCCGACAGTGTCGGGCCCCCTCCAGGGTTTCGAACGCATCGATCTCTAATCCGGTTTGCTGGGCAATGGCCTGGATCAGCATGCGGCGAATGGTCAGACTATCCTCGACAATCAATATTTTCTGTTTCATCCGGCTCCTTAAAGCAAAAAGGCATGCCTTGCGGCATGCCTTTTATATCCCTTGTGCTTATTGCGCGTCCAGATAACGCTCTGCATCGAGGGCGGCCATACAGCCGGTACCGGCGGAGGTGATGGCCTGACGGTAGGTATGGTCAGCCACATCACCGGCGGCAAAAACCCCTTCAATGCTGGTCTGGGTGGCAAAGCCGTCGAGGCCGCCACGCACCTTCAGATAGCCGTTCTGCATCTCCAGCTGGCCGTCGAAGATCTGGGTGTTGGGCTGGTGACCGATGGCGATGAAGACGCCCATCAGTGGCAGGTCGGTGGTGGTGTCGTTCTGGGTGTTGCGCAGGCGTACACCGGTCACCCCCATGTCGTCACCCAGCACTTCGTCCAGGGTCTGGTGGGTGTGCAGCACGATATTGCCGCTCTCGACCTTGTCATGCAGGCGCTTGATCAGGATCTTCTCGGCGCGGAACTCGTCGCGGCGATGGATCAGGTGCACCTTCTTGGCGATGTTGGCCAGATAGAGTGCCTCTTCCACGGCGGTGTTGCCGCCGCCGACCACGGCCACTTCCTGGTTGCGATAGAAGAAGCCGTCACAGGTGGCGCAGGCGGAGACGCCGCGGCCCTTGAAGGCCTCTTCGGAAGGCAGGCCCAGGTACTTGGCGGAGGCGCCGGTGGCGATGATCAGCGCATCACAGGTGTATTCGCCGTTGTCGCCCTTGAGGCGGAACGGACGCTGGGTCAGCTCCACTTCATTGATGTGATCGAACAGGATGCGGGTATCGAACTTCTCCGCATGCTCTTTCATGCGCTCCATCAGGGCCGGACCGGTCAGACCCTCGGGGTCACCGGGCCAGTTTTCCACTTCGGTGGTGGTAGTCAGCTGACCGCCTTGCTGCATGCCGGTGATGAGCAGCGGATTGAGGTTGGCACGGGCGGCATAGACGGCGGCAGTGTAACCCGCCGGGCCGGAGCCCAGGATCAGCAGTTTGCTATGAGTGACTTGGCTCATGATGTGATTTCCGAGACGTGATGAGTTTGCGCGATTGTAGGTAATTCGTGATATGGGGTCAAAGGCCAGTGCGTCGATTGCATCAATCGGCCTAAAGGTCCTTCCTGAAGGGGAAACGGTCTCTTGTCACGGGTGTTCCCTGGCGGTCGTCATGGGCCCGGGTGAGCAATGCCTGGTGGCCCCACGGCCGACAACAAGGGGAGGGGAGTGGGGCTCGTGCGTACTGATTGCCGGCACAAGTGAACCGGACCTCGATCAGATGGAGACAAGCTCGCCAGGATTGACAGCTTCTGGCGCAATGGGGCCCGCCGTGGGCGGGACGTACATCTATAAAAAGAAGGGAAGCGCGAGGGGGACAACCGGCTTGGCGGCCTTGGCTAATCGTTGTGGTGACTCTGCCCTGGCGAAAAGCTCGGCAATACAGGACAAAATAGCAGCAGTGGCAGCGTGATAATCTGCATTGGCAAACTCATTGCCGCTTCCTGCGCCGCTTTGGGCGAAAACGGTATGGTTTCGTGCTGTTAGTTAACGTACACTGGCCAGAACCATGCCTAAGCGGTATTCATGGTTTTTTATTTCTTCAGGTACACCGATAATCATGCTATCCCTCGACTATCGATTGGTGTTTTATGTTGCAGTTATTTTCAGCAACATTTGCGCCTAGCATATTCAGGTATTGACAGGATTTGTGACCATAATTATAAAATGACTGGTGATTCTTACCAAAAAATAGCCAAAGGATGGAATAAATGATGGAAGCTAAGAGTCGGCTAAAGGATTTGGACAGGATTGACCGCAACATTCTGAATGAGCTGCAAAAGGATGGCAGAATTTCGAACGTTGAGTTGTCCAAACGTGTTGGCCTGAGTCCCACACCGTGTCTGGAACGGGTTCGTCGCCTCGAGCGACAAGGGTATATCGAAGGATATGCCGCCATTCTGAACCCTCATTATCTGGATGCGTCTCTGCTGGTATTCGTGGAAATCACCCTCAATCGCGGTGCCCCGGATGTATTTGAACAGTTCAACAAGGCTGTTCAGGTGCTCGAAGAGATCCAGGAGTGCCATCTGGTCTCCGGCGACTTCGACTATCTGCTCAAGACCCGAGTCAGCGACATGTCGGCCTACCGCCGCCTGCTGGGGGAAACCCTGCTGCGTCTGCCCGGCGTCAACGACACCCGCACCTACGTGGTGATGGAAGAGGTCAAACAGAGCAGTCGGCTGGTGATCAGCACCCGTTGAGTTGGGTTATGCTGTGGCTTGCCAGCCTTGCGACAAGTCACGACATTCAGAAACGAGCGGCTGGTCCGCTCGTTTCTTCTTATCGTGCCGGTTGTGAATACGGTCGGCACATCGGGCACTGGCTGACAACCGGTGGGCTTTTCAGGGATACTAGGCCCCCTTATCCCCCTGCATTACATGTTTTCAGAAAGGAGCCGGAGTTTGGCCGATAAAAAGCTGTTTACTCCTTTATCAGGTACACAACGGATCTTCGAAGCCGTCTTGATCGCCATCACCCTGATGGCTGCCTATCTCTTGCTTGCCCTGTTGTCCTACCACCCCGCCGATCCCGGTTGGTCCCAGACCTCCTGGCAAGGGGAGGTGAAGAACCTCGCCGGCAGCGCGGGTGCCTGGCTCGCCGATATCACCATGTTTACCTTCGGGGCTTTCTCCTACCTGGTGCCCCCCCTGGTCGTGCTGCTTGGCTGGAGCCTGTTCTGGCGTCCAAGCCGCTTGCTCGATGTGGACTACCTTACCCTGTCGGTGCGCATCGTCGGTTTCATCCTGACCGTGCTCGGCATGTCCGCCATCGCCAGCATGAACTTCAACGATCTGCAGAATTTCTCCGCCGGCGGCCTGGTGGGGGACGTTATCTCCTCCGCCGTGGTGCCGCTGTTTGGCGGCGTCGGGGCCAACCTGCTGCTGCTCTGCTTCGTGGCCACCGGCATCACCCTGTTTACCGGCTGGTCCTGGCTCACCATCGTCGAGCGGATCGGTGCCGCCTGCACCGGTTCGGTCAGCGCCGTTTATCACTTTCCTGCTACCCTGGGCCGCTGGCTCACCGGCGGCTGGCGCCAGCCCCGTTACGAGGGGCCGGATCCCCTGCTGGAAGGGGGCGTGGGTGCCATCGAGCTGGGTGACGACGAGGAGGATGAGCCGCACACCGGCTGGACCCGTCGTCCCAGGGAGAAGGCGGCTGCCAAGGGCCAAAAGGCCAAGTCCGAGGAGTGGCTGCCCGAGCTCGACGAGGATACCTTCCAGTTCGATCCGCAGTTTGACGACGACGATGATGAGCCTGCGCCGGTTACCCGCACCAAGCGGGCCGCCGCGGCCGGCGCCCGTCGTCAGCCCGCGCTGGTGACGGCCGATGACGAGGACGATGATCTCGACTTGCCCTGGGCCGAAGGGGATGAGGAGGCGCCGGCACCGGCTGCCCCAACTCCTGGCAAGCCCAAGCGCCGCCTGCAACCAGGGCTGCCCCCCTTGCCGAGCATCGAGCTGCTGGACCGTCCGCCCGCCAAGACCCAGATGATGAGCAAGGACGAGCTGGAGCGCATGGGCCGGCTGGTGGAGGCGAAACTCGCCGACTACAACGTGCAGGCCAAGGTGGTTGGCGTCTATCCGGGCCCCGTCATCACCCGCTTCGAGCTGGATCTGGCACCCGGTATGAAGGCGAGCAAGATCACCAACCTCTCCCGCGATCTGGCCCGTTCTCTGTCGGCCAGCAGCGTGCGGGTGGTGGAGGTGATCCCGGGCAAGACTTATGTGGGGATCGAGCTGCCCAACCGGGTGCGTCAGACTGTCTACCTGCGCGAGACCCTCGACTGCGAGGCGTTCTCGGGCAGCCGCAACCCGCTCACCATGGGCCTGGGTCAGGACATCGCCGGCGAACCCGTGGTGGTGAACCTCGCCAAGATGCCCCACCTGCTGGTGGCCGGTACCACCGGCTCCGGTAAGTCGGTGGGGGTGAACACCATGATCATCTCCATGCTCTACAAGTCGACGCCGGACGATCTGCGCTTCATCATGATCGACCCCAAGATGCTGGAGCTGTCGGTCTACGAAGGGATCCCCCATCTGCTGACCGAGGTGGTCACCGACATGAAGGATGCCGCCAATGCCCTGCGCTGGTGCGTGGGCGAGATGGAGCGTCGCTACAAGCTGATGTCGGCGGTCGGGGTGCGCAACCTCAAGGGCTACAACGACAAGGTGCTGGCGGCCATCGAAGAGGGCGACCCCCTGCTGGATCCGCTGTGGCGTCCGGGCGACTCCATGGATCAGATGCCGCCTGAGCTGGAAAAACTGCCTCACATCGTGGTGGTGGTGGACGAGTTTGCCGATATGATGATGATCGTCGGCAAGAAGGTGGAGGAGCTCATCGCCCGTATCGCCCAGAAGGCGCGGGCGGCTGGTATTCACCTCATTCTCGCGACCCAGCGTCCGTCGGTGGATGTGATCACCGGCCTCATCAAGGCCAACATCCCGACCCGTATCTCGTTCCAGGTGTCGAGCAAGATCGACTCCCGTACCATCATCGATCAGGGTGGCGCCGAATCCCTGCTCGGCATGGGCGACATGCTCTACATGCCGGCTGGTACCTCCAACCCGACCCGGGTGCACGGCGCCTTCGTCGATGACCACGAGGTGCACAAGGTGGTGGCGGACTGGAAACTGCGCGGCGAGCCGAACTACATCGAGGAGATCCTCTCCGGCGAGTTGGGCGGCGAGGGCGGCAGCGGCGAATATGGCGGTGGTGACGACGAAGAGCTCGACCCCCTGTTTGACGAGGCGGTGGCCTTCGTGGTGGAGTCGCGCCGCGGCTCCACCTCCAGCGTGCAGCGCAAGTTCAAGATTGGTTACAACCGGGCGGCCCGTCTCATCGAGCAGATGGAAAACCAGGGCATCGTCAGCGCCCCGGGCGGCAATGGTCAGCGCGACGTGCTGGCCCCGCCGCCGGTGCGGGACTAAGGCTCACCCCTCTATCATCCTGGCCATGCCCTTTGCGGGCGTGGCCTTTTATCGAGATAGCCGTTATGAAAAGCGTGATGAAAAAACAACTGTTGATGGGCACTGTGCTGCTGGTGGCCAGCAGCCAGGCGTGGGCCGACGCGGCCAGCGATCTCAAGCAGAAACTGGCGGGGGTGAGCCTCTTCTCCGCCAAGTTCGCCCAGGTGGTCTATGACAGCAAGGGCAAGGAGCTGCAGCGTGCCGGCGGTACCCTGCTGGTACAGCGTCCCAACCGTTTCAACTGGCACACCACCACGCCGGACGAGAGCCTGATCGTGGCCGATGGCAAGGATGTCTGGATCTACGATCCCTTCGTCGAGCAGGTCACCGCCCTCAAGATGAAGGATGCGGTGCTCAACACCCCCTTCGTGCTGATCGCCGGCAACGACGATTCGCTCTGGAAGAACTACGACGTGACCCAGCAGGGGGACGTCTACACCGTCACCAGCCGCAACCAGGACGAGTTGATCGCCTCCTTTCGCATCACCTTCGACCGCCAGAACAACATCAACCGCTTTGACGTGAAAGAGGCCCAGGGGCAGTGGAGCGAGTTCACCCTGAGCAACTTCAACCGCAAGCCGGCGCTCAAGGGCAACGAATTTGTCTTCAAGACACCTGCGGGGGTCGCACTGGACGATCAGCGCTGATGCGCAAGCAGACGCTGGCTTTATTGGCAGGCCGCCCGGCAACGGTGGCCTGCACCCTTCCTGACGGTCAATACAGATGAGCAATTTATCGCTGGATTTCTCGTCGGACTTTCGTCCGCTGGCGGCCCGGATGCGGCCACAAACCCTCGAGCAGTATATCGGTCAACAACATATCCTCGGGCCCGACAAACCGCTGCGCAAGGCGATCCTGGCGGGCCACTGCCACTCCATGATCCTGTGGGGCCCTCCCGGCACCGGCAAGACCACGCTGGCAGAACTGGTTGCTCACTACTGCCAGGCCGAGGTGGAGCGGCTCTCGGCGGTGACCTCCGGCATCAAGGAGATCCGCGCCGCCATCGACAAGGCCAAGGAGAACAGCTGGCGCGGGGTGCGCACCATACTGTTCGTGGACGAGGTGCACCGCTTCAACAAGAGCCAGCAGGATGTGTTCCTGCCCCACATCGAAGACGGCACCATCACCTTCATCGGCGCCACCACCGAGAACCCCTCGTTCGAACTCAACAACGCGCTGCTCTCCCGGGCTCGGGTCTATCTGCTCAAACGGCTGGAGGAGAGCGACATCCTCGCCATGATCGATCAGGCGATGCAGGACCCCCGTGGCCTCAATGACCCGAGCCTCGCCTTCGCCCCCGGGGTGAAGGAGGCGCTGGCGAAAGCCGTGGATGGGGACGGGCGCAAGTCCCTCAACTATCTGGAGCTGTTGGCCGACATGGCCGAAACCGACAGTGCCGGAGCGCGGGTGATCGACAGCAGCCTGCTCGCCGCCGTGGTGGGGGAGCACGTGGCCCGCTTCGACAAGGGCGGTGATCACTTCTACGACCTCATCTCGGCGGTGCACAAATCCATCCGGGGTTCGGCGCCGGATGCAGCGCTCTACTGGTATGCCCGCATGGTGAGCGCAGGTTGCGATCCCCTCTACATCGCGCGCCGGCTGCTGGCGATTGCCTCCGAGGACGTGGGCAACGCCGATCCCCGTGCCATGCAGGTGGCCCTCTCGGCCTGGGACTGCTTCCATCGCATCGGCCCGGCGGAAGGGGAGCGGGCTATCGCCCAGGCGATCGTCTACCTCGCCTGCGCCCCCAAGAGCAATGCGGTCTATACCGCCTGGAAGGCGGCGCTGGCGGACGCCAAGAACCTGCCGGACTTCGAGGTGCCGCCGCACCTGCGCAACGCGCCGACCAGGCTGATGAGCGAGCTGGGCTATGGCGCCGAGTATCGCTATGCTCACGACGAGCCGGGCGCCTATGCCGCCGGCGAGCTGTACTTCCCGCCTGAGCTGGCCGGCAAGCAGTACTATCAGCCCACCGATCGCGGCCTTGAGAAGCAGATCGGCCAGAAGCTCGACTACCTGCACGAACTGGACAAGCAGAGCCCGCGCCAGCGGGAGAAATAACCTACCGGGGCAGGGGAGTGGCCGCGCCTCTGCCTGACCAATTCGGGCCGATTGCACGTTAATTGGTCAGCCGATTTGATCCAGGTCGTCATCCCCCGGAAAACAGGGCAAAACGGGCGCAATAGTCCCTGTTCGGGCGGGGGGGCGGTCTGATACACTGCCCCTCTGACCCCGCTTGTCTTGGCCTGGTGCCATCTTCTTGATTTCGAAGGCTTGCTCTTGTTGGCCCGATGCAAAAAGACGACAGGGGTGTGCCAACCGATGTTAACTTCCGGATCTGTTTCCCAGCCCGTCATGATGACTCAGGCCCAGATCCCATTTTAAAAAAGTAGGTAAACCATGCTGGATCCCAAATATCTGCGCAGCGACATCGACGATGCCGCCGCTCGTCTGGCGACACGTGGCTACGCTCTGGACGTAGCGGCTGTCAATGCTCTGGAAGAGAAACGCAAGGATCTGCAGTCCCGTACCCAGGAGCTGCAAGCCGAGCGCAACGCCCGCTCCAAATCCATCGGTGAGGCTGCCCGTCGCGGCGAAGATGTTGCCCCGCTCAAGGCCATCGTTTCCAAGATCAACGAAGAGCTCGAGACCAGCAAGGTCGAGCTGGATGCCCTGCTGGCCGAGCTGAAGACCATCGCTGACGCCATCCCCAACCTGCCGAGCGACACCACCCCGGTTGGTCGCGACGAGAACGACAACGTGGAAGTGCGCCGCTGGGGTACCCCGCGCGAGTTCAGCTTCCAGGTGCGCGATCACATCGATCTGGGTGAAGCGGTCAAGGGCGTCGACTTCAAGAACGGCGTCAAGCTCTCCGGTTCCCGTTTCGTGGTGATGAAGGGCCAGATCGCCCGCCTGCACCGCGCCCTGGCCCAGTTCATGCTGGACCTGCACACCCTGCAGCACGGTTACACCGAGTGCTACGTGCCCTACCTGGTCAACCCGGACAGCCTGTACGGCACCGGTCAGCTGCCCAAGTTCTCTCAGGATCTCTTCAATACCGGCATCGAAGGGGAAGGGGAGGAAGAGGGCAAAGTACGCAAGTTCTCCCTGATCCCGACCTCCGAAGTGCCGCTCACCAACATGGCCCGCGACGAGATCTTCGACGAGCAGGAACTGCCCATCAAGATGACCGCCCACAGCCCCTGCTTCCGCTCCGAGGCGGGCTCCTACGGCCGTGACACCCGCGGTCTCATCCGCATGCACCAGTTCGACAAGGTCGAGATGGTACAGCTGGTGCACCCGGAAAAATCCTGGGACGCGCTGGAAGAGATGGTGGGACACGCCGAGAAGGTACTGCGACTGCTGGAGCTGCCGTATCGCGTGATGGCACTCTCCACCGGTGACATGGGCTTCTGCGCCGCCAAGACCTACGATCTGGAAGTGTGGCTGCCGGCCCAGAACACCTATCGCGAGATCTCCTCCGTCTCCAACTGCACCGACTTCCAGGCGCGCCGCATGCAGGCTCGCGTGCGCATCGACGGCAAGCCGCAGCTGCTGCACACCCTGAACGGCTCCGGCCTGGCGGTGGGTCGCACCCTGGTGGCCGTGCTGGAGAACTACCAGCAGGAAGATGGCCGTATCGCCATCCCGGCTGCGCTGCAATCCTACATGGGCGGCCTGACCCACATCGGGTAAGCGCTCATTGCAGACGACAACGCCATGGCATGCCATGGCGTTGTGCATTCTGGTGCCGGTCAACCGTTTCTATCGTGAATAAATCTGCGCTGCCGGCGCCTCTTTGAACATGTAACACAATTTTATCAAGCATTGCGCAATCGTTTTTGTTAGACTGCGCCGCAATTTCGCAGGACATCTTTTTCTATGGTCTGGATTGATTACGCCATCATCGGCATCGTCGGTTTCTCTGCTCTCATCAGCCTGGTGCGCGGCTTCGTCAAGGAGGCCATGTCTCTCGTCACCTGGTTCGTCGCCTTCTTCATCGCCAGCCATTTCTATTCCGATCTTGCCGTCTATTTCACCTCCTTCAGCGATCCCCTGGTGCGCAACGGTCTGGCCATCGCCGCCCTGTTCGTGGCGACCCTGATCCTGGGCAGCGTGGTCAACTACGTGGTGGGGCTGCTGGTGGACAAGACCGGGCTGTCCGGTACCGATCGGGTACTCGGCATCTGTTTTGGCGCCATTCGCGGGGTACTGATCGTCAGTGCCCTGCTTTTTTTCATGGATACCTTCACCAGCCTCTCCCAGAGCGACTGGTGGGTGGCATCCAAGCTGGTGCCCGAGTTCAAGCCGGTCATCCAGTGGTTCTTCGGGTTCATGCTGAACTCATCGAGTTTTCTTAAACAGGTATAGTGACTTCGAGGTAGCAAAGACATGTGTGGTATTGTCGGTATAGTTGGCACCACCCCCGTCAATCAGGCCCTCTACGACGCCTTGACGGTGTTGCAGCACAGGGGACAGGATGCCGCCGGGATCGTGACCATTGACAGTGGAAACTTCCGGCAACGCAAGGCCAACGGCCTGGTGAAGGACGTGTTTGAAGTGCGTCACATGCAGCGCCTGAAAGGGCATATCGGCATAGGACATGTCAGATATCCCACCGCAGGCAGCTCCAGTGCCGCTGAAGCCCAGCCTTTTTACGTGAACTCTCCCTACGGCATGGTGCTGGCCCACAACGGCAACCTCACCAACGCCAAGGAGCTCAAGGAGCAGCAGTTCAAGGTGGCCCGCCGCCACATCAACACCACCTCGGATTCCGAAGTGCTGCTGAACGTGCTGGCCCACGAGCTGGATCGCTGCGACAAGATGGCCCTGCAACCGGAGGACATCTTCGCCGCGGTGCGCAAGGTGCATCAACAGATCCGTGGCGCCTATGCGGTGGTCTCCCTGGTGATTGGCCACGGCCTCATCGGCTTTCGCGATCCCAACGGCATTCGCCCGCTGATCCTGGGTCGCCGGGTCGACGAGCAGGGGCAGGTGGAGTACATGCTCGCTTCCGAGAGCGTGGCACTCGATGCCATCGGGTTCGAAACGGTGCGTGACATCGCCCCGGGCGAGGCCATCTACATCACCGAGCAGGGCCAGCTCTTCTCCGAGCAGTGTGCGGAGAACCCGCAGATGAGCTCCTGCATCTTCGAGTACGTCTACTTCGCTCGCCCTGATTCGTGCATCGACAAGGTGTCGGTCTATGCCGCCCGCCTCAACATGGGTCGCAAGCTGGGTCAGAAGATCGCCCGCGAGTGGGAAGATCTCGATGTGGACGTGGTCATCCCCATCCCGGAGACCTCCTGCGACGTGGCGCTGGAAATCGCCCACACCCTGGATCTGCCGTACCGTCAGGGCTTCGTGAAGAACCGCTACATCGGCCGTACCTTTATCATGCCGGGCCAGACCCAGCGCAAGAAGTCGGTGCGTCGCAAGCTCAACGCCATCAGCTCCGAGTTCAAGGGCAAGAAGGTGTTGCTGGTGGATGACTCCATAGTGCGCGGCACCACCTCCGAGCAGATCATCCAGATGGCCCGTGAAGCAGGGGCGGCCAAGGTCTACTTCGCCTCGGCGGCACCGGAAATTCGCTTCCCCAACGTCTACGGCATCGACATGCCCACCGCCAACGAGCTGATCGCCCACGGCCGGGAAGTGGAAGAGGTGTGCAAGCTCATCGGCGCAGATGGCCTCATCTTCCAGGATCTGGAAGATCTGGAAGCGGCGGTGCGGGAGATCAACCCCGAGCTGCGTCACTTCGAGACCTCGGTGTTCAACGGCCACTACGTTACTTCCGACGTGGATCAATCCTACCTCGACCACCTCAATGCCATGCGCAGCGATGACAACAAGGCGGTGCGCGAGTGGCAGGAAGGCACCAGCAACCTGGAAATTTTTAACGAAGGCAGTTAAACGTTTTCCACGCTGAGGTGTTGCAACGAGATGGGGGCCAAGGCCCCCATTGTTGTTTCCGCTTGCCGAAAAGGGCCCGCATCTGCTTGAAAAAGCAGCGTTTGTACCCGTAGCTATGGGCAGTGGCGGCGGGATCCGCTAGCATGGGCCGCCGCCGTATCAACCCGACCAGACGAGAGTTCAGATGGATGACCTGCTAGCCCCCGTGCGCCAGTTTTTGCACTGCGAGACCCCGGATGCGTGGATCGAGATGGCGCGGGATCCTGCCCAGCTGCCGACCCTGCTCATCGATCACGCCAACTGTGAGAACAAGGCTGCGCTCACCGCCCACAGCCTGGTGCGCCGCTACTGCCTGCCCAAGGGCAAGCGACATCTGTTGCCCAAGCTGGAGTTCTATCGGGAGCTGGACGCCATTCCGGAGAAGGCCGAGATCCTCGGCAAGCGGACCATGGGAGAGACCGATCGCACCGTGTTCGAGGGGCTCTCTCGCAATCCGCTGCTGTTTCCCATGGTGCGCCTTATTCAAGAGGAGCTGCACCACTTCGAGCAGGTGCTGGAGCTGATGGCCGCCCGCGACATCCCCTACGGCCCGGTGACCGCCTCCCGCTATGCGCGCAACCTGATGCAGCACGTGCGCACCCACGAGCCCGCCACCATAGTCGACAAGCTGATCATCGGCGCCTACATAGAGGCGCGTTCCTGTGAGCGTTTTGCCAAGTTGGCACCCCATCTGGACGAGGAGCTGGGTCGCTTCTACGTGTCGCTGCTGCGCTCAGAGGCGCGCCACTATCAGGATTATCTGGCGCTGGCCGAGCAATATGCGGGAGAGGACATCAGCGAGCGGGTGGCCTTCTTCGGCCAGCTGGAGGCGGAGCTGATCCGCTCGCCGGATCCGCAGTTCAGGTTCCATAGCGGTCTTCCTGTCAGATCTGACAGTTGTTGACGCGAAGGGGGCTGCCTACCATTGCAGCGTTCCTACTACGAGCGACGCATTCATTTTTGAGCGCAATTCCCGGCCCTGAGCCGGGATTTTTTTGTCTCTTTTTCAGGGCAGCGGAAACAGCGGGAAAGGGCCGGCGGCAGGCCGCCGGGCAGGGCTCAGCGGCGGTATTCGTTGTCGTAGTTCTGGATGAGGCGGCGGGTCACCTCGTGCTGGGGATCGGCGAACACCTTGAGGGTCTTGCCGCGCTCCACCACCCGCCCTTCGTGCATCACCAACACCTCGTCGCTGATGTGGCTCACCACCCCCAGATCGTTGGCCACCAGCACATAGCTGAGCCCCATGGTCTCCTGCATCTCCAGCAGCAGGTTGATGATCTGGGAACGTACCGAGATATCCAGAGTAGAGAGCGCCTCGTCGGCCACCACTATCTTGGGGTTGAGGATCAGTGCACGCGCCAGCGCCACCCGCTGCTGCTGGCCGGCGGAGAGCATCTGCGGGTAGAAGAGGGCGTGATCTGCCAGCATGCCCACCATGCGCAGGGTTTGTATCACCTTGTCGCGGCGCTCCTCCTCGGTCATCTCGGTGTTGAGGCGCAGCGGCGTCTCCAGGATCTGGCCGACCCGGATCTTGCGATTGAGGGAGGAGTTGGGGTCCTGGAAGATCATCCGCAGCAGCTTGCAGCGGGTCTGATAGTCACCGTGGATCATCGGCTGCCCCTCGATGGCGATCTCGCCACCGCTCGGCTCTATCATGCCCGCCAGAATCCGGGCCAGGGTGCTCTTGCCGGAGCCGGCCTCGCCGACGATGGCCAGGGTCTGGCCCACCTCGAGATCAAAGGAGAGCGGCTTGATGGCTTCCACCGCCCGGCGTCGAAACAGGCCGGTGCGGTTCTGATAGGTCTTGCACAGGCCCCGGACCTGCAGCAGAGAGGGTTCGATCACTGTCCTGACTCCTTGGTGACAGGGCTCGCTGTCACGCACTGATACGAAATTGACGTCACTTTTTGGGCTCTTCCATGTTCAGCGGGAAATGGCAGCTGAACTGGTGCCCCTTGATCTTGCTCATCAGCGGCGTCTGCACGCACTGCTTCTGGGCGTAGGGACAACGGGGGCCGAGCCGGCAACCGATGGGCAGGTGCTGCAGCGGCGGAATGACGCCGGGCAGGGTCTCGAGGCGCGACTTGTGGCGAACCAGCTTGTCAAAGTCGGGGATCGACTTGAGCAGCGCATCGGTATAGGGGTGGTGGGGGGTCTCCAGGATCTGCTCACGGGTGCCCACTTCCACCATCTGGCCGCAATACATCACGTTGATGGTGTCGGTCAGGTTGGCGATGGCGGCGATGTCGTTGCTGATGATGAGGATGGTGGTGTTGCCCAGCTTGTTCATCTTGTCCAGCAGCCGCAGGATCTGCGAATGGGTGGTGGACTCCATGGCGCTGGTGGGTTCGTCCGCCACCAGCAGGCGTGGCTGGTTGGCGATGGCCATGGCGATCATCACCTTCTGGCACATGCCGTCCGACAGCTCGTGAGGGTAGGCCCGCATCACCTTGCGGTGATCCTTGACGCCGACCCGGTGCAGCAAGGCGATGGCCTTCTTCTTGCGCCACTGGAAGCGCTGCCAGAACTGCCCCTCGAACGAGTCGGTCGGGATCGCCTCTTCCAGCTGGGTGCCGATCTCCTCTGAGGGGTCGAGACAGCTGATGGGGTCCTGGAAGATCATGGCGATCTCGCGGCCCATGATGCGGCGCCGCTCGCGGGGCGCCATGGTCAGCAGGTCCATGTCGTTGAAGCGCATCCGGTCGGCGCGCACCGTCCAGTTGTCCTTCTGGATGCCGACGATCACCTTGGCCACCAGGCTCTTGCCGGAGCCGGATTCCCCCACCAGGCCGCGGATCTCCCCCTCGGCCAGGGTCAGGCTCACCTTGTCCACCGCCTTGACCTTGCCCTGCGGGGTGTCGATCTCGATGGTGAGGTTGCGTATGTCGAGCAGCGGCATCAGTCGTTCCCCTCTTTGAGTGCTTCGCGAATGCCTTCGCCAACCAGCGATGGGTTGACCTGCACGCCGTACAGGAACGGGCAGGGGACAAGGGTGAGCATGCCTATCTTGGGCACAGAGCATTGCATCAGTCATTCCCCTCTTTGAGCGCTTCGCGAATGCCTTCACCTACTAGATTGGTGACCAGCACGCTGAACAGGATGGCCATGCCCGGCAGGGTCACGGTCCAGGGGGCGAGGTAGATGAGATCGCTGGAGTCCGCCAGCATGGCGCCCCACTCAGGTTGCGGTGACTGGGCGCCGAGGCCGAGAAAGCCCACCGCCGAAATGTCGAGGATGGCCGCCGACAGGGTGCGGGTGGTCTGGGCCACCAGGGTCTCGACGATGTTCGGCAAAATGGCGAGGCGCATGATCCGCAAGGGGGGCGAGCCATCGAGCCGGCTGGCGATGATGTACTCCTTCTGCATCTCGGTGTGGACCGCGTTGTAGGTGGCCCGGATGAAGGGCGGGATCAGCGCCAGGGTGATGGCGATCAGGGTGTTGAACAGACCCGGCCCCAGGATGGCCACCATGATGATGGCCAGCAGCAGGGAGGGGATGGAGAGCAGGGTATCGAGCAGGTGGTGCAGCACGCTCGACTTGAGCCCCTTGCTCATGCCGCCGAGGATGCCGATGGCGGTGCCCACCACCATGGCGATCACCACCACCAGCAGGGCGTTGCCAAAGGTGAGTCTGGCACCCACCACCAGCCGGGAGAGGATGTCGCGCCCCAGATCGTCGGTGCCGAGGAAGTAGTCGATGTTGCCGCTGTTGGCCCAGGAGGGGGCCAACAGCAGGCGGGAGCTGTGCTGCTCGTCGATGCCGTAGGGCACCACCAGCGGGCCGAACAGGGTGATGAGCAGCAGGATCACGAAGCACCAGAGCCCTGCCATCGCCAGCGGATTGCGGCGATAGGAGGCCCAGGTCTGCTCCAGTGGCGAGAGGATCTTGAGCTCGGGGTAGAGGCTAGTCTTGTCTTGCATAGGATTCCTGGCTTCGGGTCATGCCATGAGCACGTTCAGTCTTGTTTTGCATAGAGTTCTTTGCGCCGCGCCGGGTAGATGATGGTGGTGAGCAGCTCGGTGCTGACGCTGATGAAGATGACGAAGCTGGCCACCACCAGGGTGGCACCGCGGATGGCGGCGTAGTCCTGCAGGGCGATGCTGTTGATGAGCCAGCGGCCGATGCCGTGCCACTCGAATACTACCTCGGTGATCATGGCGGAGGTGAGCACGCTGCCCAGCTGCAGGCCCAACAGTGGCAACACCGGCGGCAGGGCGTTCTTGAGACCGTGACGCCAGACGATCTGGCGGCGGGAGAGGCCGCGGCTGGCCGCCGCCTTGATGTAGTTCTGCTTCATCACGTCGATGAGGGAGCTGCGCACATGGCGGATCACCTCGGTGGTGGGCACCACCGCCAGCACCAGCGAGGGCAAGATCAGGTGGCGCAGGGCGTCGTGCAGGGCGGCCTGGCGCCAGGGCTCGTGGCTCATCAGCACGTCGATGAGGGCGATGCCGGTGATGGAGGGCACGTCATAGAGCAGGCTGATCTGGCCCGAGGCGGGCAGCCAGCCGAGATCCAGCGAGAAGAACATCACCACCAGCAGTGCCAGCCAGAACACCGGCACCGCGTAGCCGATGAGGCCGGCGGTCATGATGGTGAGATCGAGCGGCTTGCCCTGGGAGAGGGCCGCCAGGGTGCCGAGCGGGATGCCCACCAGCAGCGAGATGGCGAAGGCCGCCCCGCAGAGGATCAGGGTGGCGGGGAAGTAGTGACGGATCTCGTCCAGCACCGGCAGACCGGAGACGCTGGAGAGCCCCAGATCCCCGTCCAGAATGCGGCGCAGAAAGTCGGGGTAGCCGCTCCAGAAGCTAGCCTGCTGGCCGATGAGGCGCACGTCCAGCAGGTAGGCGACGAAGGTCAGCGCCAGCAGGGTGATGAGCAGCAGATTGATGCGACGCAGGATATAGAGAAACATGCTTACTCCCGATAGACCTGGTTGAAGACGGTGCCGCCAAAGGGCATCAGGGAGAGCCCCTCGATGTCGCTGCGGCTGACCTGGGTACGCAGGGCATGGGCCAGCGGAATGAGCGGCATCTGTTCGTTGAGCAGGGTCTGGGCGTAATAGTAGTTGCGCAGCCGGAACGCCAGCTGGGGCGTGGTCACCGCGTCGTCCAGCAGCTGATCAAACGCCGGGCTGCACCAGCGGCTGTAGTTGTTGCCGCGCTCGACGGCGGCGCAGCTCAGCAGCTGGCGAAAGAAGTTGTCCGGGTCGGCGTTGTCGGCAATCCAGCCGCTGAGCAGACTGTCGTACTGACCCTGGGCGAGGCGGGCCTCGATGACCGGCCACTCCTGCTGCACGATCTTGAGCTTGATGCCGATCTTGGCCAGATCGCTTCGCATCAGCTGGGCGGTCTTGAGGGCATCCGGGTTGTAGGCGCGCGAGCCCGGTTGCACCAGCACCTGCATCTCGAAGCCTTGCGCCAGTCCCGCCTCCTTGAGCAGCTGACGCGCCCGTTTGAGATCCGGCTGGCGCATCGGCAGGGAGGGGTTGTAACCCCAGGAGAGCGGTGGCAGCAGGCTGTTGGCGGGCTGGCCCGTCTTGAAATAGACCGCCTGCAGCAGGTTGTCGATGTTGATGGCGCTGGCGATGGCCTGGCGCACCTGCACCTTGTTGAACGGTGCCTTGCGGGTGTTGAGGGCGAGGAAAGCGACGTTCATGCCGGACTGCACCGCCAGGCTGAGGTCGGGATCCTTGTCGATCACCGACAGCTGGCTGGCGGAGGGGGTGCTCATCACGTCGCACTCGCCGGTCAGCAGCTTGGCCAGCCGCTTGGAGGACTTGGGAGTGATGTCGTAAATGAGCTGCTCAATCTTGGCCTCGCCGCCCCAGTAACCCGGGTGGCGCAGGTAGCGCACGTATTCGTTGTGGCGATACTCCTTGAAGCTGAACGGCCCTGTGCCCACCGGGCGGCTATCGATGAGCCCCGGGGTGCCGGCCTTCTGCAGTTGCTCGGCATACTCGGCAGAGAGCACGATGGCGTAGTCGCTGGCCAGGGTGGCGAGGAAGGAGGCATCCGGCCGGTTGAGCTCGAACACGACTTTATCGGCCCCCTTCCGGTAGACCCGCTTGATCAGCTGATCCAGCCCCAGGCTGTAGAAGTAGGGGTATTCGCCGCCGGACACCTCGTGATAGGGGTGCAGCTTGTTGAGCAGCCGCTGCCAGGTGAACACCACGTCGTCTGCGTTGAGGGCGCGGGAGGGGTTGAACCAGGGCGTGTGGTGAAAGGTCACCCCCTGGCGCAGGGTCAGAGTATAGGAGAGGCCATCCTCGCTCACCTGCCAGCGGGTGGCGAGCCCGCCTTCGAGCGCCAGGGTATTGGGATTCACCTCCAGCAGGCGGTCATAGAGCGGGCGCGAGCTGGCATCCAGGGTCACCCCCGAGTTGGATACCTGGGGATTGAAGGTCTGGGGCGAGCCTTCCGCACAATAGATGAGTCCCGTTCTGGACGCGTCATCCTGTTTGTGACAACCGGTGAGCAGCACCAGCACACCAAGCAGCAGGGGTTTGAGCATTCTCATTGTCGAACCATGTTTTTATACGAAGTTGCCGGCGATGGGGCCGGCAAGGGGCGGGAGCCGCTTTGGCACGGGCTGCCCGGGTTATTAATCCGCATCGTTGTCACTGTCCAGCAACTGGTATTTGCGCAGCATGCCGCGGAACTGGTGATAGCTCAGGGCCAGCAGTTGGGCGGCTTTGCGCTGATTATACTGGGATTGCTGCAACGCTTGCTTGAGTAAATTAATCTCGTAGCCCGCCACCGCCTGTTTGAGGTCCAGCGGCAGGGTTGCAGTGGCCGCAACAGGCGCCGGTTGCACCTCGCTCGGCAGCACTGCGGCGGTGTCGGTGCGAGCCAAGGGTCGCCAGGGGGAATCGAACGGATTGAGCACCAGCTCGGCCAGCGGCAACTGGGGGCTGCCCTGGCGGTAGATGCTGCGCTCCACCACGTTTTTCAGCTCCCGCACGTTGCCGGGCCAGGGGTAGTCCAGCAGCAGCTGGGTCGCCTTGCGTGAGAAGCCGGCAAACAGCGGATAGCCGAGCTCCCGGGTCATGCCGTGGGCGAAGTGCTCCGCCAACATCAGAATATCGTCGCGCCGCTCCCGCAGGGGGGGCAGGGTGATGACGTCGAAGGCGAGCCGGTCGAGCAGGTCGTGGCGAAATTGCCCCTTGTCGGCCAGCGCCGGCAGATCCTCGTTGGTGGCGCACACCAGCCGCACATCCACCTTGAGGGCCTTGGCACCGCCCACCCGCTCGAACTCGCCGTATTCGATGACCCGCAGCAGTTTTTCCTGCACCCGGGCGCTGGTGGTGGCCAGCTCGTCGAGAAACAGCGTGCCGCCATCGGCCCGCTCGAAGCGACCCTGATGACGTTTGGCGGCGCCGGTGAAGGAGCCCGCCTCGTGGCCGAACAGCTCGGTCTCCAGCAGGCTCTCGCTCAGGGTGGCACAGTTGACGGTGACAAAGCTTTGATCCCAGCGCGCCGAGAGATAATGTAGGCGGTGGGCGATCAGCTCCTTGCCGGTACCCCGTTCGCCGATGATCAGCACGGGCTTGCGCAGCGGCGCCAGGCGGGAGGCCTGCTCAATGATCTCGAGAAATGCGTTGGATTCCCCCAACAGGCTTTCCGTGGCCGTGGTCATAGTCATCCCCGTGAGTCGGTGAAAGCTGGTCAATCTTACCAAAAGTTGGTGATTCTAATCATTACTTGTGTGGCGCCTCTTGAAATGCGATCGAGCAGCCCCATATAAATCAACAAGTTAAATTCTGTTCCAGATTGGCACACAAGTTGCCATTGTCAATGGAGAAACAACGTATGCCAACCACAGGAGTACAATCATGAGTATTTTTTCCCGCCTGGCCGACATCATCAATTCCAACCTGACGGCCCTGCTCGACAAGGCAGAAGATCCCCAGAAGATGGTGCGCCTGATCATCCAGGAGATGGAAGACGAATTGGTGAAGGAGCGTTCCAACCTGGCCCGCTTCCTAGCCAACCAGAAAGAGATCGGCCGTCAGGTCGCCCGCCATCAGGAGCGGGTCGCCGAGTGGCAGGGCAAGGCCGAGCTGGCCCTGAGCAAGGAGCGGGAAGATCTTGCCCGCGCGGCGCTCATCGAGAAGAAGAAGCAGGCCGAGCTGGCCGACTCCCTGTTGCGTGAGCAGCAGGCGGTGGACAGCGGCATCGAGAAGCTGGGGGAGGAGATCCGTCAGCTGGAAGCCAAGCTGGAAGATGCCCGTGCCCGCCAGAAGGCGATGGCCATTCGCACCGAAGCGGCCAGCAGCCGTCTCAACGTACAGAGCCAGGTGGCCCGTGGCGACAGCCAGGCGGTGGTGAGCAAGTTCGAGCGCATGGAGCGCCGCATCGACGAGATGGAGGCCCGTGCCGATCTGGGGCAGTCCGACAAGGCGCTGGCCCAGCAGTTTGCCGAGCTGGAAGCCGACGATCAGATAAGCAAAGAGCTGGAAGCCATGCGCCAGAAGCTGGGCCAGAGCGACACCACGCCGAAACAGGGAGAGTAACTGATGGAAGATTTGCTGGGTGTGTTGATGGTTCCCATGGTGGTCTTCATGGTAGTGGTGGCCCCCATCTGGCTGGTGCTGCACTACCGCGCCAAGGGGCGCATTGGCGCTGGTCTTGCCGATGGCGAGCGTGAACAGCTGCAGGGCCTGCTGGTGCGTGCCGAGAAGATGCAGGAGCGGGTCGGCGCCCTGGAGTCGATTCTGGATGCCGAGGTTCCTGGTTGGAGAAACAAGGTATGAGCAGCATCAGTCGTGAAGGTCGCAATCTGTACCGGGATCCCCAGCGCGGCAAGATAGCCGGGGTCTGTGCCGGTCTGGCAGAGTACTTCGGGGTGGAGACCTGGATCGTGCGGCTGCTGGCCATCAGCGGCCTCATCTTCGCCGGTTTCATCACCTTCACCGCCTACGTCGCCGCCTGGTTTATGCTCGACAAGAAGCCGGTCACCCTCTACGCCCAGGAGGATGCCGACTTTGCCGAGGTGCGGATGAAGGCACGCAGCTGGCAGGCAGGTGTCACGCCTCATCAGGCCCTTGCCCGCATCGGCCAGGAGCTGGATGCGCTGGAGCCCAGGGTGCAGCGCATCGAGAAGCTGGTGACCTCCAAGGAGTTCACCCTGCAGCGGGAGTTTCGCAACTTGTAAGGCCTGAGCGGTACGATGGCCCCGCCGGCCTGGATTTGCCTCTGATGGCAGGGGAGGCGGGCGGGGATCATGACGAGAGCGGTGCTGCCTGCCACCCGCTTCGCCGGGCAGCTACGGGAGAACAGAACAAGCCTTGATACTCAATAAACTGGAACAGCAATTCAATCGCCTGCAGCACAAGGCAAGCGATGTGGTGAACCGGGTCCGGGATCGCCACATCCGGCTGGCGGTGACCGGCCTCTCTCGCAGCGGCAAGACCGCTTTCATCACGGCGCTGGTCAACCAGCTGGAACATGCGGCCATCGACGGCCGGCTGCCCCTGTGGGATGCCCTGCGCCAGGGGCGCATCCTCGGCGCTCGCCGGGTGCCCCAGCAAAATGCCCACATTCCCACCTTCCCCTACGAGCGCGGTCTCGACTCTCTGTTTGGCGATCCGCCGGCCTGGCCGGAGCCGACCCGCGGGGTGGCGGAGGTGCGCCTGGAAATCCGCTATCGTACCCGCCATCCGCTGCGCAAGCACCTGGGGGAGATCTCCACCCTCTACGTGGATCTGGTGGATTACCCCGGGGAGTGGCTGCTCGACCTGCCACTGCTTGAGATGAGCTACGAGCAGTGGAGCGAGCAGGTACGCGAGCAGCTGCGCCGCCCCGAGCTGCAGACCCTGGCCGCCGGCTGGCTGGCACCGGCATGGCAAGCAGATCAACCCTTCGAGGAGCGGCCGGTGACTCAGCTCGCCGAGCGTTACACCGATTACCTGCACGCCTGCAAGCGTGAGCTTGGGCTGCACCTGATCCAGCCCGGTCGCTTCGTGCTGCCGGGGGAGTATGCCGGTGCCCCCATGCTGCAGTTCGTGCCCTGGGTGTGGGAGATGCCTGCCGGCGAGCCGGCCGAGGGAACCCTCTACGCCACCCTCAAGCAGCGCTTCGAGCAGTACAAGCAGCATCTGGTGCAGGGGTTTTATGAGCAGCACTTCGCCGGTTTTGATCGCCAGATCGTGCTGGTGGATTGCCTGCAGCCCCTCAACGCCGGAGCGGCCAGCTTTGGCGACATGCAGCAAGCCATCGCCCGCATCATGGAGAGCTTTGCCTACGGCAAGAGCAACTGGTGGCGGCGGCTCTTCTCGCCGCGCATCGACAAGCTGCTGTTCGTGGCGAGCAAGGCCGATCACGTCACCCCGGAGCAGCACGGCCCCATGGTCTCCCTGCTGCAGCACCTGGTGCGCAGCGGCCGCGGCCAGGCCCGTTTTGAGGGGATTGCCACCGAGTGTCTGGCGCTGGCCGCCATCAAGGCGACCGAGGTGGGCAAGGGGGTGGCCGATGGCCGCGAGTTCCCCGCCATCCGTGGCACCAGCCTGAGCGGTGAGCCGCTCTTGCTGTTTCCGGGCGAGGTGCCATCCCATATCCCGCCTGCGCAGTGGTGGAACAGCCAAGGCTTTGATTTTCAGGCCTTTCGCCCGCTGCCCATGAGCGCCCATCAGGCGCTGCCCCATATCCGGCTCGATGCGGCGCTGGAGTTTCTGCTCGGGGATCACCTCGAATAAGGGTGTGCGGCCCGGGTTTGTTGCCAGCGCCGCACCCAGAAGACGGTTTTCAGGAGAAGCGATGAACGATCAGACAAAAGCGCAGCCGCCGCTGCAGGGCAAGGTGATCCTGGAGCCCACCTTGGCGACAGCCGGTGAAGAGCGAGCGCCGGCACCGGCCCAGCGGCTGGAGGAGGCGAGCTTCGAGCGCCTCGACGAGCTGGAAGATCTCACCGAGGTGGAGAGCGCCCTCGTCATCAAGCCGCGTCGCCGTCATCGGCTGCTGGCCTGGGGGCTGGGAGCGGTCGGCCTGCTCTCTCTGGGCCAGTACGGCGCCTTTCTCTACGATCAGTTTCTCACCACCCCGCTCTGGGGCGGCGCCTGGTTGGCGGCCTCGGCACTGGTCGCGGCGGGCACCGCCGGGGTGGTGGGGCGCGAGTGGCTGCGCCTGCGCACCCTCAGGCGGCGCCAGGATGTGCGCTCGCGGGCCGAGGATCTGCTGGCTCATCAGGGGGTCGGCCAAGGGCAGGCCTTTTGCGAAGGGCTGGCCGAGCGCAGCGGCGACAAGGGGCGCGAGGGGTATCAAACCTGGCTGGCCCAGCTCGACGAGAGCCACAACGATCGGGAGGTGTTGACCCTCTACAGCCAGCTGGTACTCGGCGAGCGCGACAAGCTGGCGCAGGCGCGGGTGGCCAAATGGTCGGGGGAGGCCGCCGTGCTGGTGGCCCTGAGCCCGCTCGCCAGCGTCGACATGATGTTGATGCTGTGGCGCAACCTGCGGATGATCGAGGATATCGCCGACGTCTACGCCATCGAGCTCGGCTACTGGAGCCGCATTCGCCTGATTCGTCAGGTGTTTCGCAACATGCTCTACGCCGGCGCCACCGAGCTGGTGACCGAGGTGGGGATGGACTTGCTGGGGGCCGAGCTCACCGCCAAGCTCTCCGCCCGTGCCGCGCAAGGGGTAGGGGCCGGACTGCTCACCGCTCGCCTCGGCCTGCGCACCATAGAGGCGTGCCGCCCGCTGCCCTGGTGCGCGGACGAGAAGCCGAGATTGGGAGAGCTGCGCAAGCGGCTGATCGGTCAGCTGGCGGGCTACCTCAACAAGGGGTGAGCACCAGGCCAGGGGCTCGATTGTGGTTGTCACAAATTATTTACAATTGTCCGCGGCAGCCGACCCCTAGGTCGGCTGCTTTTTTGGGGGGTAAACCGTTACAGTGATCTCATCGCGCAATGGCGCCACACCGCCCGGATGGCGGGTTGCAACCCAGAGGATGGAGTCAACCATGGCAAGTCTCTACACCGCCCACCAGCCGGATGAATCGGGCACGATCCACTACTCGGACGAGGAGCACGGCACCTGGCAGATCCTGATCGCACGTCAGCTGGCGGCGCTCGAGGGCAAGGCCTGTGACGAGTACCAGGCCGGGCTGGCGCGGCTTGACCTGCCCCGGGATCGGATCCCCCAACTGGCCCAGATCAACGCCGTGCTGCAACCGGCCACCGGCTGGTCGGTGGCGGCGGTGCCGGCCCTCATCTCCTTTGACCGCTTCTTTGCCCTGCTGGCCAACCGCCAGTTTCCTGTGGCCACCTTCATCCGCCGCCGGGACGAGCTTGACTACCTGCAGGAGCCCGACATCTTTCACGAGATCTTCGGCCACTGCGCCATGCTGACCAACCCCGCTTTCGCCCACTTCACCCATGTCTATGGCCAGCTCGGCCAGCGGGCCGGCAAGGAGGAGCGGGTCTTTCTGGCGCGGCTCTACTGGTTCACGGTGGAGTTTGGCCTGCTGGCCACGGCAAAGGGGCTTCGCATCTACGGTGGCGGCATTCTCTCCTCCATCGGCGAGACCGCCTATGCTCTCGGCAGCCAGCCGGTACTGCAACCCTTTGATCCCATCGAGGTGCTGCGCACCCCGTATCGCATCGACATCATGCAGCCCACCTATTTCGTGCTGCCCGAGCTTGATGAGCTCTATCGTCTGGCTGAGCAGGACATCATGGCCATGGTGGCCGAGGCGCGCCGTCTGGGGTTGCGTCCCCCCCGTTTCGCACCGGCCGGCGGCAAGCAGGCGAGCTGAGCCGCCCGCCGGTGTTGATCACCCCTTTTCATCGATACACAAGGAGAGTCCCATGTCCGAACTGGCCAGCCAGCAGTGTGAAGCGTGCCGCGCCGATGCCCCCAAGGTGAGCGAGCAGGAGCTGAGCGAACTGATGCGCCTCATCCCCGACTGGCAGCCGCTGGTGGTAAAAGGTGAGCTGCAGCTGCGGCGCGAATTCACCTTCCGCAACTTCAAGGAGGCGCTCGCCTTCACCAACCGGCTGGGCGAGCTGGCGGAGGCGGAGTTTCATCATCCGGCAATCCTGACCGAATGGGGGAAGGTGACCGTCAGCTGGTGGACCCACAAAATTGGCGGCTTGCACCGCAACGACTTCATCATGGCGGCGCGTACGGATGAGCTGCTGAAGTGAAGACGCCCTCACTCACCGAGTGGGCGAGATGGTGACCGCCAGCTGGTGGACCCACAAGATAGGCGGCTTGCACCGCAACGACTTCATCATGGCGGCGCGCACGGATGAGCTGCTGAAGTGAAGAGGCCATTCCTCATCGACAAATTGCTCAAATAAACGCCTGTAGATGACGCGGGCCTGCTCGGTGAAAACGGGGCGGGCCCGCATTTTTATGGGCTGGCGCTCGCACTGGCGGGATCGAGTCTGTATTATCCGGTCATTCATAGAGTTAGCTAGGAAGTGTGTCCCGAATGCGTCTTGAAGTCAGCTGTGAAGACCGCCTGGGCCTGACCCGGGAACTGCTCGACCGCCTGGTGGAGCACAACATCGATCTGCGCGGCATCGAAATCGATACCTCAGGCATCATCTATCTCAACTTTCTCGAGCTGGAGTTTCGTGATTTCCAGCACCTGATGCCGGAGATCCGCCGCATTCCCGGCGTCTATGACGTCAAGACCATCCCCTACATGCCCTCCGAGCGCGAGCACCATGAGATTGAGGCGCTGCTCAAGGCGCTGCCGGATCTGGTCTTCTCCCTCGATGCCAAGGGCAAGGTGACCCAGGCCAACCAGTCCGCCCTCACCACCCTGGCCCTGCCGGTGGAGGAGGTGCGCGGCGTGGCGCTCGGCTCCCTGGTCAAGGGCTTCTCCTTCAGCCGCTGGCTGGAGGCGAGCGAGATCCGCCCGCAGACCTGCAAGCTCAGCATCGGTGGCGAGGAGTATCTGGCGGATCTGATGCCGCTGTTCGTGGCCGAGGAGAAGGGCAAGCAGGCCCTGGCCGGCGCCGTGGTGGTGCTCAAGTCCGCCCGCCGGGTCGGTATGCACTTCAGCGCGCTCCACGCGGTGGAAGTGGGGGGCTTTGAACACCTGCAGGCCGAGAGCCAGAAGATGAAACAGGTGCTGGCCCAGGCGAGCAAGCTGGCGATGCAGGATGCGCCGCTGCTCATCGTCGGCGAGACCGGCACTGGCAAGGAGCTGCTTGCCCGCGCCTGCCACGGTGCCAGCCTGCGCTCCAGCCACCCCTTCATGGCGCTCAACTGTGCGGCCATGCCGGACAACGTGGCCGAGAGCGAGCTGTTCGGTTACGCCCCCGGCGCCTTTGGCAACAACACCGAGGGCAAGCGCGGGGTACTGGAGCTGGCAAGCGGCGGCACCCTGATGCTGGACGAGATCGGCGACATGTCGCCCCATCTGCAGACCAAGTTCCTGCGGGTGCTGCAGGATGGCGTGTTCCGCCGGGTCGGCGACGAGCAGGAGGTGAAGGTCAACGTGCGCTTCATCTGCACCACCCAGAAACAGCTGCTGGATCTGGTGCACGAGGGCAAGTTCCGGGAAGATCTCTACTACCGCCTTAACGTGCTGAGTCTGGCGCTGCCGCCGCTGCGCGAGCGCAAGGCGGACATCATGGCGCTGGCCCAGCAGTTCGTCTCCCGTTTTGCCAGCGAGCTGCAGCGTCCGCGCCCGCGCTTTACCCGCAACATGGCCGAATACCTGACCGCCTATCGCTGGCCCGGTAACGTGCGCCAGCTGCGCAACTGCCTCTATCGGGCCATGACCTTGCTGGAAGGGGACGAGATCGGCCCTGAGCACGTGGACTTGCCGGTGGCCGCCGATGCCATGCCGCTCATCGACGAGTGGTTCGAAGGGGGGCTGGACGAGGCGGTGAAACGCTTCGAGAGCCGGCTGCTGGAGCGGCTCTACCCGGCGTTCCCCTCCACCCGTCAGCTGGCCAAACGGCTGGGGGTGTCGCACACCGCCATCGCCAACAAACTGCGGGAATACGGGATCAGCAAGAAGTAACCCCATGAATGTAACTTATCGCAGGGCTCACGCCGGGGTGGGCCCTTTTCATTATTGTGACGCCAGCCCGGCCAACCTCTTGCTCTGCGGGCTGCGCCTTGTCATGCTGCTGACAAGTTCAATACTATCTCCTGCCGGCTCACCCCCTTCGGGCCTGTGCCCAGTGCGGTTGCTGAGGCGGGTGTAAGCGCAGGCATGATGCACTCTTTTTCACTGTTCAGGATCCTGGTGTGGCTGGCGCCCCTGTTTTGCTCGCTGGCCATCTCCGGCGAGTCGCACCCGCTCACCGCGGCCGAACTGCGGTCCGAGCAGGTACGCCAGACCGTGCTCGACATTCTTAGCTATACCCGCTGGCCGAATGAACCCAGCGAGCTGCGCCTGTGCGTGGCGGCGCCGACGGAGTACGCCACCGCACTCTTTTCCATCAAGCAGCAGGCCAATGGCCGACCGGTCAGCGTCCATCGTTACGAAATCGATGACGAGGCGATCGGCCCCCAGTGCGACGTGCTCTATCTGGGGGTGCTCTCCTCCGAGCGGCGCTTGCCGTTGTTTGAACGGCTGCGTGGCTACCCCATCCTCAGCATCAGCGAATCCAGCTCCGAGTGCGTGGCCGACGCCGTCTTCTGCCTGCAGATCGGCAAGGAGCGGATCCGGTTCAGGGTCAATCTGGATGCCCTGGCCAGGAGCGGAGTGCGGGTGCATCCGGCGGTGCTCAAACTGGCCAAGGCCGATGAGGGGGGGGCATGATAGGTCTGTTCCGCCCCCCTTCCCAGCGCCTCACCTTGCGACAGAGTCTGGGACGCACCCACCTAGTGACGTCCCTGACCGCGGTTTGCATGGCCGGCCTGCTGTTGACCGGCATCGCCCTGCTGGCGCTGCGGCTCTATGCGGATCACAACCTGGAGCTGGTCGCCCGCGCCATCGGCTATACCAGCGAAGCGGCCGTGGTGTTCCACGACGAGGAGGCGGCCCGGGAGGCGCTGGAGGCCATCCTCACGCACGAAGACGTGGCGCAGGCCAGCATCTATCTGCCGAGCGGCCAGCTGCTGGCGAGCTGGAGCCGGGCCATGAGCACCCCCTGGTCCGGCCTTGAGCAGTATCTGGCGCGGATCATCCTGCCGGGGCCGGTGGATCAGCCGATGATGCGGGGGGGCATGGAGATCGCCCACATCCACCTGGTGGGGCACGGCCAGTATCTGTTGTTGTTCCTGCTGCAAACCCTGCTGGCCATGCTGCTCTGTCTGGTGCTCAGCACCCTGGGGGCCCTCTATGTGGCGCACCGGATGCAACACTCCCTCACGGCGCCGCTCAAGGAGCTGGCCCAGGTGGCCCACAGCGTGAGCCGCCAGCGGATCCTCGCCATGCGGGTGCCGGAGGCCAACATCGCCGAGCTGCACGAGCTGGGTCAGGATTTCAACTCCTTGCTCGACGAGCTGGAGGCCTGGCAGGCCCACCAGCGGCGGGAGAATGCCAGCCTGCTGCACCAGGCCACCCACGATGCCTTGACCGGCTTGCCCAATCGTGCTCTGTTTGAGGCTCGTCTGGATCAGGCGGTCACCACGGGCCGGCTGCATGACGAGCGCTTTGCGCTGCTCTATCTCGATTGTGATCGCTTCAAGCAGATCAACGACACCCTAGGCCATGCCGCCGGGGATGACGTGCTGATCGCGTTGGCCAGACGGGTACAACATCAGCTGCGGCCGATGGATCTGGTATGCCGTCTGGGGGGCGACGAGTTTGCCATCCTGCTAACCCCCCTCTCCCTGGTGGAGGAGGCGGAGGATGTGGTTGCCCGCATCCAGCAGGCCATGGCGGACCCCGTGGTACTGGGGGACGGCAGCCAGCTGGTGGCGGCCGTCAGCATTGGCGTCGCGCTGTATCCGGATCAGGGGCAGAGTGCCGCCGATCTGCTGCAGCAGGCGGACCATGCCATGTACCAAGCCAAACGGCTGCGCCGGGAGCTTGCACTCCATGAGCAGCTGGAATTTGATGTCTCTGCTGAGGAAAAATAACAATGAAGATCCATGTCCTGATGAAAACCGGCTTGATCGGTCTGCTGTTGAGCGTGCTGATGGGTTGCCAGAGTGCTCCCCACGGCCTCACGGCAGAGCAGATCGCCGTACTCAAGGAGCAAGGCTTTCGCCTGACCGACGAGGGTTGGACTCTGGACTTCTCCAACCGTGTGCTGTTTGCCAACAACGCGGATGCCCTGACCCCCAAGACGCGCGTCGTGGTGGAAAAACTGGGGACGACGCTGCTGGAAGTGGGCTTGAACCGGGCGCGGATCGATGGTCATACCGACTCCAACGGGGCGGCGGACTACAACGATCAGCTCTCCTACAAGCGGGCGCAGTCGGTGGCCGACGTGCTGGTATCGGTCGGCATGCCGCAGGCCAACCTGGACATCCGGGGCCGTGGTGAGCGCGATCCGATCGCCGACAACAAGACGGCTGCCGGTCGGGCCGAGAACCGCCGCGTGGCGATTGTCATCAGCAATGAATGACATGGTTGTGTAGATACAAAAAAGAGCGCCATCAGGCGCTCTTTTTTGTGGTTTGTAGTTATTGCTGCTTGAGCTTCTCGCGGTCGTGATGACTGCGCAGGCGGATGTTGATCATCTCCACCGTCAGCGAGAAGGCCATGGCGAAGTAGATGTAGCCCTTCGGAATGTGCAGATCCATCCCCTCGGCCATCAGCGCAAAGCCCACCAGGGTGAGGAAGGAGAGGGCCAGCATCTTGATGGTGGGGTGGTTGTCGACGAAGTCGCCGATGGCCTTGGCGGCGAACATCATGATGAAGACGGCGATCATGATGGCCAGTACCATGACCGGCACGTGATCCGCCATGCCCACCGCCGTGATGACCGAGTCCAGGCTGAAGACGATGTCGAGGATGGCGATCTGGATCAGGGTGCTGATGAAGCCGGAGGCGGCCGTGGTCACGCTCTCAGGCTCGGCGGCCCCCTCCAGGGTGGCGTGGATCTCGTGGGCACTCTTGCCGATAAGGAACAGGCCCCCCAGCAACAGGATGAGATCGCGGCCCGAGATGGCCTCGCCCAGTACGGTGAACAGCGGCTCGGTGAGGCGCATCACCCAGGCGAGCGATAGCAGCAGCAGGATGCGGGTGCCCATGGCAAGCGCCAGCCCCAGGATCCGCGCCTTCTGGCGCTGGGCTTCCGGCAGACGGCCGACCAGGATGGAGATGAAGATGATATTGTCGATGCCGAGCACGATCTCGAGCAGGGTCAGGGTGGCGAGCGCGACCCAGGCAGAGGGGTCCAGAACCCATTCCAGCATGATGAAACCTTGGTTGAAAAAATTGAAGCAGCGCATTTTAGCAGGGGAGTCACGGCTTGTCCCTGCGCCTTGAAAAGATAAAATGGCGGGCGTCTGCAGGGAGGAAATCATGTTTCGTTTAGGACTCATCATCAATCCGGTCGCCGGCATCGGCGGCGCGGTCGGTCTCAAGGGCAGTGACGGCATGGTGGCCGAAGCGCTGGCCCGTGGCGCCGTGCCCAAGGCTTGCGAGCGGGCTCGTCAGGCGCTGCTGCCATTGTGTGAACTGGCAGAGCGCTTCGAGCTGCTGACGGTGGCAGGGGAGATGGGGGCCGAGCTTGCCGGCGAGCTCGGTCTGCCCTGTCGCATCGTCTACCAGCCCGCCACTGTGCCCACCACGGCGGCCGATACCCGCGCGGCGGCGCTGGCGCTGCGCGAGGCCGGCGTCGATCTGCTGCTGTTTGCCGGCGGTGACGGCACGGCGCGCGACATCTGTGCGGCGGTGGGGGAGTCGTGCCATGTGCTGGGGATCCCGGCCGGCTGCAAGATCCACTCAGGGGTGTACGGGGTGACCCCCGCCGCCAGCGGCCGGGTGGCGGCTAGGATGATCGCAGGCGAACTGCTGAGTCTGGTGGATGCCGAGGTGATGGACATCGACGAGGAGGCGTTTCGCGCCGGCAAGGTGCGTGCCCGCCACTATGGCCAGCTGCAGGTGCCCGGCGATCTGCGCTACGTGCAGGCGGTCAAGCAGGGGGGACGGGAGTCCGAAGAGCTGGTGCTGGCGGACATCGCTGCCGGTGTGGTCGAGCAGATGGAGCCCGATACCCTCTATCTGATGGGCTCCGGCAGCACGGTGGCGGCCTGCATGACGGAGCTCGGCCTCGAAAATACCCTGCTCGGTGTGGATCTGGTGGAAAATGGCCAGCTTATCGGGCAGGATCTCTGCGCCGCCGAGATCCTGACCCGGATCCGCGGTCGTCGCTGCCGGCTGATCATCACCCTGATCGGCGGTCAGGGACATCTGTTCGGGCGCGGAAATCAGCAACTGAGTCCAGAGGTGATCCGGGCCGTCGGGCGGGACCAGATCCAGGTCCTGGCCACCAAAGCCAAGCTGGCAGCCCTCGATGGCCGTCCGCTGCTGGTGGATACCGATGATCCGGCGCTGAACCGGTCGTTAAGTGGTTATCTGCGGATCACCACGGGATACAAGGATCAGGTCATCTACCCGGTGGCCAACCCGGAATAGGACATCAAGGATGCGGCTGGCCTGGCGCCAGAGAGCCGCGATCAACCGGATCGCGGTTCCACTCCCCCGAATTATTTTGCCGGCAATCCCGGAAAATGAGGCTGCGTTAAATGACGATTCATGAATTTGAGCACAAGTTGTTGGGACTGATAGACAGCATGGTGGCCACGGCGACCGATGACGAGCTGTTTGCCGGGGGCTACCTGCGCGGCCACATCTCGCTGGCGGTGGCGCGGGCCGAGCTGGAAGGCAAGACCCTGGTGCGGGATGTAAAGAGCTATGTGCTGCGCAGCCTGAACGAGGCCATTTTGCAGGGTGAACTCTCGGAAGAGGATGAGAAGCTGGTGCAGGCGATGTGGATTCGTTTGCAACAACAGGCAGAAGCTTGATCGGTTACACAGTTCAAACAGAAGTTTAAGTTTATTCTTCCCTGAGGTTAGTGAAAGGTTAATAATAAGTTTCGCCTTTTGTTTCAGGGATTAAACTATGGCTTCCTCCTCGCGTATTGCCAATAAACTGCCGCTCGAAATGCTCTATCACTGGGAGCGGCAGTCTCCTAACAGAGTCTATCTGCGTCAAACCATCAACCGCGAATACGTGGACTTCACCTGGGGCGAAGTGGCCGATGAGGCCCGCCGCATGGTGACGGCACTGCGTCAGCTGGGGCTGGTGGCCGGTGACAAGGTGGCGCTGCTCTCCAAGAACTGCGCTCAGTGGTTCATCGCCGATCTCGCCATGCAGATGGGGCAGTACGTGAGCGTCCCCATCTACCCCACCGCCAACGTCGACACCATCGAATACGTGCTGCGCCACAGCGAGGCCAAGGCCATTTTCGTCGGCAAGCTCGATGACTGGAAGAGCCAGGAGGCGGGGGTGCCCGCCGATCTGCTGCGCATCGCCTTCCCCTATGACACCATGCCGGCGGCCCACCAGTGGGACGAACTGCTGGATCGTCACGAGCCGATCCCGGACAGCCCGGTGCAGGCGCCGGACGCCCTGCTGAGCCTGGTTTACACCTCTGGCAGCACCGGCAAGCCGAAAGGGGCCATGCTGAGCGTCGAGCGTTATGCCTGGTCGTGCGAGAAGCTGGTGGAGACGGTGAGCCTGACCCAGTCCGACCGCGGTTTCTCCTATCTGCCGCTGGCCCACATCACAGAGCGGGTCTACATCTACGGCGGCAGCCTCTACGGCGGCGCCACCATCGCCTTCCCCGAGTCCCTCGATACCTTCATCGAGGACGTCAAACGCTGCCGTCCCACCGTGTTCATCTCGGTGCCGCGGCTGTGGGCCATGTTCCGCATCAAGATCCTCGAGAAACTGCCCCAGCAGAAGCTGGCGCTGCTGCTCAAGATCCCCTTCGTCTCGGGCCTCATCAAGCGCAAGCTGCAAAAGGGGCTGGGGCTGGATCAGGCACGGGTGCTGGGCTGCGGCTCGGCCCCCGTGTCGCCGGCCCTGCTTGAGTGGTACCTGAGCATAGGCCTTCAGGTGACCGAAGCCTGGGGCATGACCGAAAACCACGCCTACTCCACCATCAACTACCCGTTCAGGGCCGACAAGATAGGCACGGTCGGCAAGGCAGGGATCGGGGTCAACATCAAGATCTCCGACGAGGGGGAGATCCTCTGTCGCTGCGAGGGCATGATGCTGGGCTACTACAAGGATCCCGAGCACAGCCGCGAGGCCATCGACGAAGAGGGCTGGCTGCACACCGGCGACATGGGCAAGCTGGATCGGGAGGGCTACCTCACCATCACCGGCCGCATGAAGGACGTGTTCAAGACCGCCAAGGGCAAGTATGTGGCGCCGGTGCCCATCGAAGGGCTGCTGGGCCAGGAGCCCATCATCGAGCAGCTGTGCGTGATTGGCTACGGCATGCCGCAGCCGGTGGCGCTGGTACAGCTGGCGGAAAACGCCATGAAGGGGGATCGCAGTCAGGTCAACGCCCAGCTGGAGGCGGCCCGCAACCGGGTCAACGAGCAGCTGGAATCCCACGCCAAGATTCGCGGCATCCTGGTGGTGAAGAGCCCCTGGAACATCGAGAACGGGGTGCTGACGCCCACCATGAAGATCCGTCGCCACCTGCTGGAGCAGAAGTACGCAAACCTAGGGGATGCCTGGTCCTCTTCCCAGAGCATCGTCTGGGAGTCCTGACGGGGGATAAGCTGATCACCGCAAAGCAACAAGGGGAGCCACTGGCTCCCCTTGTTGTTTCAGGCCATGGCCGATCAGACCGCCTGATACTCCAGTTCGACCGAACCGAGCGCCTTGAGGGTGGCGCGGGCGGAGTCCTGCTGGCTGATCTGTCCATCCTTGCTCTCCAGCAGCACGGCGCGGCGGATGGTGGCAAGATCCTCGCCGCCCAGCACCGCATGGGCACAGGCCATCTGCATCGGCGGCAGGCTGGGGTTGAAGGCGGCATTCTCGGCGTAGCGGCCGCAGAAGATGCGACCGTCGGCGAACTGCAGCGCCACCGCGGCATAACCCTGGCTGTAGGGGGCGTAGCTCTGGCGGGCAGCGGCCAGCGCGGCCTGCCACAGCGGATCCTCGCTCTCAAGCTGGAGCTCGTCGTGGGCCTGCGGGCTCATCAGCGCATCCGTGATGTCCAGATCCGCCGGGCCGAACGAGTGGGGCAGGAAGGATTGCAGCGCGCTCAAGTCGTCCGGCAGGGAAACCTTGAGGGTCTTGGCGGTGCTCAGCTCGTTCATGAACTGGCGGCAGTGACCGCAGGGGGTGTAGTTGACGGTGATTTCAGAGATGCCGGTCTCGCCGCCCAGCCAGGCGTTGGAGATGGCGGACTGCTCGGCATGCACCGAGTGAAACAGTCCCTGACCTGCAAACTCCATGTTGGCACCGAAATACCAGTTGCCGCTCAGGCCGCAGGCGATGGCACCGACGAAGAACTTGGAGATGGGGGCCACTGAGCAGGCGGCGGCCAGCGGCAGCAGGGCTAGGCGCAGGGCGCGATCGTCAAGACCTGTGGCGGCCTTCAGAGTGGCGACCTGATCGGCGGTGAAGCTGGCCTGGAAATCATCGCCCAGCATGGGCAGCAGGGCTGCCTTGAGCGGGGCGGACAGGGTATCGAGTGGCTTGGCAAAACGGGGATGCATAGTGTGTCCTCAAAGGCCAATTGGGGGGCCATTGTAGGGAGCAAGCTCGGCTAAATGTGTGAGCGTGCTCACGCCCTGACGGGCAAACGGAGGGGGATGTTAATGGAAACGTTTGTCTTGTGCAAATTGTGCGGCAGGTCGCACATCGGCGGGCCCGCAGGCCCGCCGCAGCGGAAAAGGGTGCGCTTCAGCTCAACCAGTGGTAAATGGCAAACAGCAGGGGCGCCACGGCGGCGGTGAGGATGCCGCACACCACCATGGCCAGCGAGGCAAAGGCGCCCTGGGTGATGCCCTGCTCAGCGGAGGTGGCGGTGCCGATGGCGTGGGCGCAGGCCCCCATGGCCAGCCCCTGGGCTTCGGGGTCGGTGACCCGCATCAGCCTGAGCAGGGGGAAGCCGATCAGGGCGCCGACGATCCCGACCACTACCACCACGGCGGCGGCGATGGCAGGAATGCCGCCCAGGGACTGGCTGACGCTCATGGCGAGCGGGGTGGTGATGGATTTGGTGGCGAGCGAGGCCAGCAGTGCCGGATCAGCCCCCATAAAATGACCGATAACCAGGGTAGTGCAGACCGAGATCAGGACCGAGCTCAGGGTACAGATCAGGATGGGTTTGAGCCTGGCCTGGATCTGGCGGGCCTGCTGATAGAGGGGCAGCGCCAGCGCCACCACCGCCGGCTCCAGCAGTGCCGTGATGGGGCGGGTGCCGCTCTCGTATTGCTGAAGCGGCAGATCGAACCAGAGCAGCAGGCCGATGATGACGGCGGTGGGCACCAGCACCGGGTTGATGATGGGCCAGGGCAGCTTGCGATAGAAGGCCCGGGTGGCGAAATAGAGTGCCAGGGTCAAGGGAATGGCCAGCCAGAAGATCATCTGTTCATCCTCTGGTAGAGGCGGCCGACGGTGCCGAGGATCAGCACGATCCCGAGCACGATGCAGAGCATGATGAGGCCGAAGGATTGGCGTAGCGGCTCAAGCCAGGCCACCAGCCCGACCGCCACCGGCACGAACAAGACCCCCATGTGGCGCAGCAGCAGGCCGGCGCCCTGCTCGACCCAGTGCAGTTTCACCAGTTGCAGGGAGAGCAGCACGAACAGCAGCAGCATGCCGATGATGCTGCCGGGAAAGGCGAACGGCAGGATGGCTGCCAGGGCTTTGCCCGCCAGCAGGCAGGCGACGATGACCAGAAAGTCACGAAGGTACAGCAAGGCACGTTGCGCGATCACAGGAGCCCCATCTTGGTAACGGTAAAGTAAGGAATACGCCAGTCTACCAGAGAGACAGGGTCGCGGCATTAAAACAATAACAGCTGAAATCAGTTCGTTTGAGGCTGATTTCATTGAAGATTTTCAGATAGAACCCTTTTCGAACCACAAGGAGTCGCCATGACATCTCTCTTGTCCCGCCTGCGTCAACTGGCGGACGACCACCATCTCCCCCCTTCGTTGCTGCAAACCCGCCAGTGGGAAGGCCCCCTGTGCCGGGTGCGGCTCGACAACACTGGCGGCAGCGAGGCCCGGGTCGGGCACTGGACGCTGTTTGACGGCAAGCTCGGCCTCTCGCCTGCGAGCGCCATCTATGGCGAAGGCTTCCAGATGCTGGCCCAGACCATGGGCAGCTGGCAAGCGCCGCAGCCGGTCGGCCGCTGCCCCGATGCCGGCGTCTACCGCATCACCGACGATCAGGGCTATCACACGGTGCACAACCTGCTGCTGGTGGAGCACGACAGGGGCTGGCTGCTGTTCGCCTTTGCCAGCTGCCAGCGCTTTGGCGGGGAGTTTCGGCTCTACCCCGATGGCCGGCTGCAGATCCTGATGAATTGTGAGGGGCGTGCACTCCCTGCCGGCCAGTTCTGGCAGAGCGAGGCGCTGCTCTGCCTTGAGGGGAAAGATCGGGAAGTGCTGCTGGCCGAACTGGCGCAGCGGATCGAAGCCGAGCATGGCTCGCTGATCGGCCAAGTCGGCGAGCGCCCCAGCGGCTGGTGCTCCTGGTATCACTACTACGCGGACGTGTGCGCCGCCGATATTCGTGAGAACCTGCAGGTGCGTGCCGAGCGTTTCCCGGCGCTGCGCTACGTGCAGATTGACGACGGTTATCAGGCCAAGATGGGCGACTGGCTCACCCCGTCGGCCAAGTTCGAGCAGGGGGTGGCGTCCCTGGCCGCCGAGATCAAAGGTGCCGGCTGCGAGCCGGCGCTCTGGGTTGCCCCCTTTATCGCCGAGCCCGGCTCCCAGGTGTTTCAGGAGCACCCCGACTGGTTCGTGAAGGGGGATGACGGGCAGCCACTGCCCTCCGAGCGGGTTACCTACGGCGGCTGGCGCTGCACCCCCTGGTACGTGCTGGACGGCACCCACCCCGAGGTGCAGGCTCACCTCGAGCGGGTGTTCCGTACCCTGCGCGAGCAGTGGGGCATCCACTACTTCAAGCTTGACGCCAACTTCTGGGGGGCCATCCACGGCGGTCGCTTCCACGACCCGGCTGCCACTCGGGTCGAGGCCTACCGACGCGGCATGGCCGCCATCCTGCGCGGGGCGGGCGAGGGGGCCTTCCTGCTCGGCTGCAACGCGCCCATCTGGCCAAGCCTTGGGTTGGTGCACGGCATGCGGGTGAGCGATGACGTGGAGCGCCACGGCCATCGCTATCGCCAGATCGCTCGCGAGGCCTTCTGCCGCGCCTGGCAGAACGACCGGCTGTGGGCCCTCGACCCCGACTGCATCTGTCTGCGGGATCTGCCGAGCCAGCAGGCGAGCCCTGCCGAGTACCGCTTTCATCTGGCGGCGCTGGTGGCAAGCGGCGGCATGATGCTGGCCGGGGACAGGCTGCAGGACCTTGACGAGGTTCAGGCGGCGCAGCTGCGCAAGCTGCTCGAGCTCTGCGCGGCGCGCGCCCCTTGCGCCCGTTTCGAGTCGATGGACTTTGCCTGCGGCGAGGTAAGCCTGCCCGGGAGCGGCACCCTGCTCTGCCTCTTCAACTGGGAGGCGCAGCCTCAGGAGTTTTTGCTGCCGGCGGGTGGCGAGGATTTCTGGGATGAGGGTGCCGTCGGCACTGCGCTCACCCTGCAGGGGGGCGAGGGGCGGGTGATCCGCTACCGCTGAGCAGGCTGGCAGTCATGATTCAGGCTCCCGTGGGAGCCTGAATTTATTGTGAAAGGAGCTGCTATAGCGGAGTCAGTAACGCCACTCGAAGCCGATGGCGTAGTTGGCGGCGCCATAGCCCGGGATTTCGTTGCTGGAGAGCAGGGCCTTGAAAGTGAGCTGCGCCGTGATCGGAATGCCGAGCCCCATGCCGAGGGCTACCTCGTCGTTGGTGTTGCCCATCATGTCGGCCCGGATCATCCGATAGAGCGACATGTCCTGGCTCATGTGCACATAGCTCTGGGAGGCGCGATTGTAGAGCTGGCCGAATACCTCCAGCTGAAAACCGGCCTGGGGAGTGATGGCCAGCGGCACGCCGACGAAGTTGTAGAGATCGGAGCGGTTGAAATAGCTGTTGGTGATCTGGGGGGTAAAGTCGGTCTGCCGATAGAGGCGACTGAAGTTGCTCTCGATCATTTCATAGGTCTGTTGCGGCAACTGCAGCAGGTAGTCGGGGATATCAAAGCGTACGCCCGCCGTGGCGGCCGAAGGCAGCAGGGCACAGATGAGCAAACCAAAAGCGGATAATCCTGAGCGCATCGGATGAGGCATCCCCAAGGGTCGATAGGCCAACCGGCCGTTAGTGCAATGTTAGCGCACAAATAATTGAAACATCAGGAGTCTTTGCTCCCCTTCCCATTATGTCGCGGGGCGGGGGAGCGTACAGTCATTTAACCGTGAGGCGGGTCACATCTCACAGATCTTCGAGGTAGTGATAGAGGCTCTTGAGGATGGCGAAGTTCCGATCGTTCCCCTGATTCTGCTCGGCCAGCGCTTCCAGGCGTGGCACATAGTCGGGCAGACGGCGGCTGAAGTAGTCGCTGCAGTGCAGGCGCCAGCGCTTTTGCTCCGTTTCGCTCAAGGTGTGCGGCCAGTTGCGGGCGCGGTAGCGGAACAGCATCTCCGGCAGACGTGGATCCGTGAAGGCAAACTCCCGCTCGCCCAGCAGATCTGCCGGGGTGGCGCGCACCAGATCCATGGTGGACTTGTCGCCGTGACCGAAGAAGCCGGCGTAGAGCTGGGTATCGGGATCGCCGTCATTGTTGCCGGCAAACTCCTGATTGAATACTTCCACCAGTTTTTCCCGCACTTCGGGGTGGGCGCGCAGCAGATCCAGGCTCTTGCGGCACTGAGCCCGGTCGATGCCCAGCTCGTCCGCCCGCTCCGGCGTCAGGGTAGCGGCCGGCGCCAGCACAGGGCACTTGTTGATGTGCACCAGCTTCACCGGAATGCCGGCCAGATCCCCCAGCTCTTCTTTCTTGGTGTAGAGGCGCTCGCGGATCTCCTCGCTGGTGAGCTCGATGAGCGGGGTGGGATCGCGAGTCAGATCCACCATGATCACCGCGTTCTGGTTGCTGGGGTGCCATGCGAGCGGCGACACCCAGCTTGCGCACCCCTGCCAGGGGGAGAACATGCCGGAGACGTGTACCAGGGGTTTCATGGTCACCACGTCGATGAGGGCCTTCACCTTGTTCTTGTTGCGAAGATCAAAGAGATAATCGAACAGCTTGGGCTGGGCCTGTTTCACCAGCCTGGTCATCTCGATGGTGGCCAGCACATCCGAGAGCGCATCGTGGGCATTGGCGTGTGTCACGCCGTTGGCCACCGTCAGTTTCTCCAACTTGAAGCTCGGCTTGCCCTCTTCGTCAAACGCCCACTCTATTCCCTCCGGGCGCAAGGCGTAGCAGGCCCGCAGCATGTCGAGGATGTCCCAGCGGGAGTTGCCGTTCTGCCAGGCATAGGCATAGGGGTCATAGAAGTTGCGATAGAGGGTGTAGCGGGTTACCTCGTCATCGAAGCGGATGCTGTTGTAGCCAAGTACGCAGGTGCCTGGGGTGGCGAACTGCTCGTGGATCTGGCGGATGAAATCCGCCTCGCACAGGCCGTCCTTCATCGCTTTTTGCGGCGTGATGCCGGTGATCAGGCTCGCCTCCGGCTCCGGCAGGTAATCCGCCGGCGGCTTGCAATAGATGACCAGCGGCTCGCCGATGAGGTTGAAATCCGCATCGGTACGAATGCCGGCGAACTGCGCCGGTCTGTCCCTGGCCGGGCTGATGCCGAAAGTCTCGTAATCGTGGAAGTAGAATGTTTGCTGCGCTGTTTGGTTCTTGGGTGTGCTCATGTGTTCTTGTTTTATCGCCTAAGCTTCTGATTATATGGTTCTTAATGATGTGTTCAGCATTATCTGAGCACCCAATAAATTCTTTGCTGTTCGTGTCTGTCTGCCTATGTTCACCGCCCAATTAGTACAATTCAAAGTACAAAACATGGTATTTTGTAGTACAAAATTTTACCTGATTACCCATGATTAGCAGTCACCCCGAACTATAC
>NZ_NEVB01000067.1:0-8790 GCF_002259925.1 Aeromonas sp. A35_P
ACCCAGGCCGCCGCCAACCTTGGCACGGTACAGGAGATCCACTTTCTCCCCTACCACACCCTAGGCGCGGGCAAGTACGCCCTGCTCGACCAACCCTATCAGGCCCCCCTCCAGCCGCTCGATGACCCGACCCTGCTCGCCTTTGCCCACGAGTGTGCCCGTGCGCAGGGGCTGACCCCGCTCACCCGGGGCTAGCAATACCCATGACATCCGCCACTGACCGCCCACTTACCGTCAACTCACAGTCCTATGACCAGAGGATAAGACCATGACCCAGCTCGACCTCACCACCCTGCCCCCACGGATCCGCGCCCACAAGGAGAGCCTGATCCACATCGTCCAACCGCCAGTCTGCACCGAGCGGGCCCGTCACTATACAGAGGCCTATCAGGCCCACCTGGCCCGGCCGCTGCCGGTGCGCCGCGCCCTGGCGCTGGCTCACCACCTCAAGGAGCGCACCATCTGGATCAAGCACGACGAACTCATCGTCGGCAACCAGGCGAGCCAGGTGCGGGCGGCGCCGCTCTTTCCCGAATACACGGTGGGCTGGATCGAGAAGGAAATCGACGAACTGGCGGATCGCCCCGGCGCCGGCTTTGCAGTGAGCGAGGCGGACAAGCTGGCCATCCACACCCTCACCCCCTTCTGGCGCGGCCAGACGGTGCAGGATCGCTGCTACGGCCTCTTTACCGACGAGCAGAAGGGGCTGCTGGAAAGCGGCATCATCAAGGCCGAGGGCAACATGACCTCGGGGGATGCCCACCTCGCGGTCAATTACGAGCAGCTGCTTGTCCTCGGTCTCGACGGCCTCAAGGCCAAGGTAGCCGAGCGGCGCGGCCGGCTCGATCTGGCGGACTGGGCCGATCTGCAGCACGAACAGTTCCTGCAGGCCGTCGCCATCACCTTCGATGCCGTCAGCCAGCACATCGAGCGTTACGCCGCGCTGGCCCACGAACTGGCGCAGCAGGAGCCGCGCCCCGAGCGCCGAAGTGAACTTGAGACCATGGCCCTCAACTGCGCCCACATCGCCCACCGGCCCCCCGAGACCTTCTGGCAGGCGCTGCAGCTCTGCTACTTCATCCAGCTCATCCTGCAGATCGAGTCCAACGGCCACTCGGTGTCATTTGGCCGGATGGACCAGTACCTCTATCCCTGGTATCGCCGCGAGGTGGAATTGTCGGAATCCCTGCCGCGCACGCGCGCCATCGAGCTGCTGCAAGGGTGCTGGCTCAAGCTGCTGGAGGTGAACAAGATCCGATCCGGCACCCACTCCAAGGCCTCCGCCGGCAGCCCGCTCTATCAAAACGTCACCATCGGCGGCCAGAACTGGCTGGATGGCAAGACCCATGACGCGGTCAACGGCCTCTCCTACGCGATTCTGGAGTCCTGCGGCCAGCTGCGCTCGACCCAGCCCAACCTCTCGGTGCGCTACCATGCCGGCATGAGCGAGGATTTCCTCGACGCCTGCATCCAGGTGATCCGCTGCGGCTTCGGCATGCCCGCCTTCAACAACGACGAGGTGGTGATCCCCGAGTTCATCAAGCTCGGGGTGAGCGTAGAGGATGCCCACCACTACGCCGCCATCGGCTGCATCGAGACCGCAGTGCCCGGCAAGTGGGGCTATCGCTGTACCGGCATGAGCTTCATCAACTTCGCCCGCATCCTGCTGGCGGCGCTCGATGGCGGCCGTGACGCCACCACCGGCAAGGTCTTCCTGCCCCAGCCCCAGTCGCTGTGGCAAGGCTCGTTCGGCCACTTCGACGAGGTAATGGCCCGCTGGGACGAGCAGGTGCGCTACTTCACCCGCAAGTCCATCGAGATCGACTGCGTGGTCGACAGCCTACTGGAGGCCCAGGCCCACGACATCCTCTGCAGCGCCCTGGTGGATGACTGCATCGAGCGCGGCAAGACCATCAAGCAGGGGGGCGCCGTCTATGACTGGGTCTCCGGCCTGCAGGTGGGGATCGCCAACCTGGGCAACAGCCTGGCAGCGCTGAAGAAACTGGTGTTCGAGCAGAGGGTGGTGGATCAGCGCGAGCTGGCCAATGCGCTCGAGCAGGATTTTGCCGGGCTTGAAGGCGAGCAGCTGCGCCAGCGCCTCACCAATGCAGCCCCCAAATACGGCAACGATCTGGACGAGGTCGACCTGCTGCTGGTGCAGGCTTACCAGAGCTACATCGACGAGCTCAAGGGGCTGCACAACACCCGCTTCGGCCGTGGCCCCATCGGCGGCACCTACTATGCAGGCACCTCCTCCATCTCGGCCAACGTGCCCTTTGGGGCGGCCACCATGGCCACCCCGGATGGCCGCCACGCCCGCACCCCGCTGGCGGAGGGGGCCAGCCCAGCGTCGGGGTCGGATCGCCTCGGCCCCACGGCGGTGTTCAACTCCCTCGGCAAGCTGCCCACTGCGGCCATCCTCGGCGGCGTGCTGCTCAACCAGAAGCTGAGCCCGGCCAGCCTGGAAAACGAGCGGGACAAGGCCAAGCTGATGAGCCTGCTGCGCACCTTCTTCGAGGTGCACAAGGGGTGGCACGTCCAGTACAACATCGTCTCGCGCGAAACCCTGCTGGCGGCCAAGGCCCATCCCGACCAGTATCGGGATCTGGTGGTGCGGGTGGCGGGTTATTCGGCCTTCTTCACCGCCTTATCCCCCGATGCGCAAGATGATATCATCGCCCGCACCGAGCACTGTCTCTGACGGGCTCCACCAGGGGCAGCTGTGCCCCATTATGACCGGCAAGCCACCCGCACGGTGGCTTGCCGCTATCCACTGCCAGCCAGCGAGGCCCCATGAACCCACGCCACCAACTGATCCTCACCCTGGTCCATCAGGCCCGCAAGATGAGCGTGAGCGAGCTCTCCCAACGCACCGGGGTCTCGGAGGTGACGGTGCGCAACGACCTGACCGCCCTCGAAAAACAGGGGCTGCTCAAACGGGTGCACGGCTCGGCCATGGCGCTGGAGAGCGACGACCCCGATGCCCGGATGAACATCAACTACCTGCTCAAGGAACGCCTCGCCGAGCGCGCCGCCCAGCTGGTGGAGGATGGCGAGACGGTCTTTATCGAGGGGGGCAGCGCCAACGCCCTGCTGGCCCGCCATCTGGCCCTGCACAAGCGGGTCACCATCATCACCATCAGCAGCTACATCGCCCACCTGCTGCGCGACACTCAGGCCCAGGTAGTGCTGCTTGGCGGCCTGTTCCAGCATCAGAGCGAGAGCGTGGTGGGGCCGCTGACCCGGCTGTGCATCGAGCAGGTGCACTTCTCCAAGGCCTTCATCGGGGTGGACGGCTTTCATCCCGAGGTGGGCTTCACCGGCCGCGACATGATGCGGGCAGATGTGGTCAACAGCGTGCTGGCCAAGGGGGTGACCAATGTGGTCATCACCGACAGCAGCAAGTTCGGCGCCATCCACCCAAGCCCGCTCGGCATGCCGGGGCAGATCGGCGTGCTGGTCACAGACGACGCCCTGCCCGTCACCATGCGGGCGACCCTGTCGACACGCGGCATCACAGTGCACTGCGTCGCCGCCTGAGTAGTACCTTGCCGCCTGTTGCAGGATTGCTCCTCCACCTGGCGGCTTGACGGCGCCCACCCAGACGAGGGTATGCTCGTCCTCTTTTGGCCACCGCCTGGCAAGGGCCACTCTTTCAAGGACGAGACATGCACACCAAGGACAAGTTTCTGGCCGCTCTGGTCATCCTCTGCTGGGGGCTCAACTTCGTCGCCATCAAGTGGGGGCTGGAGGGGATCCCGCCGCTGCTGCTGGGGGCGCTGCGCTTCGTCGGAGTGGTCTTTCCCGCCATCCTGCTGGTCCCCAGACCCGCCATGCCCTGGCGCTGGCTGCTGGCCTACGGCGGGGCTATCAGCCTCGGCCAGTTCTCCTTTCTGTTCTGCGCCATGAAGTTCGGCATGCCGGCGGGCATGGCCTCGCTGGTGCTGCAATCCCAGGTGGTGTTCACCCTGCTGTTCGCCATGATCTGGCTGGGTGAACGCTGGCAGCCCCACCACTGGGTGGCCCTGCCGCTGGCGGGGGCCGGGCTCTATCTCATCGCCACCCATGGCGAGGGCAATCTCACCCTGCTCGGCTTCGTGCTGACCCTCTGCGCCGCCGCCTGCTGGGGCCTTGGCAACGTGATCAATCGCCAGATCGGCCTGCGTTACAAGACCTCTCTGCCAAGCCTGGTCGCCTGGGGCGGGCTGGTGCCCATCCTCCCCTTCTTCGCCCTCTCCTGGCTGTTCGAGGGACCCGAGCTGATGACCAGCAGCCTGCTCAACATCAGCTGGCAGGGGATCCTGTGCGTGCTCTATCTCTCCTTTGTCGCCACCTGGCTCGGTTACGGCCTGTGGGGGCGGCTGCTGATGCGCTACCCGGTGGCGCAGGTGGCCCCCCTCTCCCTGCTGGTGCCCTGCGTCGGCATGGTGGCGGCGGCCCTGTTGCTGGACGAGCACCCTACCCCCTTGCAGTGGCTGGGCTCGGCCCTGGTGTTGCTGGGGTTCGTGGTGCATCTGCTGGGCGGGCGGCTGCGCTGGTTCAAATCGCAGACCGCCGCCTGACGCTTATTTATCCGTCGCCATTGACCGGGGCGGAGAAACTTTTCATGATGAGCCAGCCCCCAACGGGGCTCGCGTCATCAACACATGGCCTGCAGGACGCAGCCATCAGGAGAGCAAGGACATGCCATCGACAGTCACCGCCGGCCCCCGGATCATCCCGCGCCTTCTGCGCACCAGTGCCATCACCCTGACCCTCTGCCTGAGCCACTACGGCTGGAGCGCTACCCTGCCGGCCGATTTGCAGTGGGAGAGCAACAACGCGGATCCGGTGTTTGCGGATCCGGCCGCCAAGCGGGGCGGCACCTTTCGCGGCTTCATGACCAGTTTTCCGCTGACCCTGCGGGTGTACGGTCCGGACTCCAACGGCGGCTTCGCCGGCTATGTGCGGGAGACCAACCTGCCGCTCTTGAGCACCCATCCCGTCACCGGCAATCCCATGCCCATGCTGGCCAACGAATGGGCGTTCGGGCCCGACCACAAGACCCTCTATCTGCGCATCAACCCCAAGGCGCGCTGGTCAGACGGCCAACCGGTCACCGCCGATGACTGGCTGTTCACCCTCAAGCTGCTGCGCAGCAAGGAGATCAACGACCCCTGGTACAACAACTACTACAGCACCCAGATAAGCGACGTCACCAAGTTTGATGAGCACACCCTGGCCATCTCCAGCGGCAGTGCCAAGAGTCGCCAGGATCTGCTGGAATCCCTCCCCTTCACCCCGGCCCCCAGCCACGCCATCAAGATCACCGCCAACTGGGTCAAGGAGTACAACTGGAAGGTACTGCCAGTGACCGGCCCCTACCAGCTTGGCGAGGTGAAAAAGGGCAAGTCGGTCACCTTCGAGCGGGTCAAGGATTGGTGGGGCAATGACGAGCGCTACTTCCAGCACCGTTTCAACCCGGACCGGATCGAGCTCAAGGTGCTCAGGGATCAGAACATCGCCTGGCAGCACTTCCTGCGCGGCGAGCTGGATACCTTCCCGCTGGTCATGCCCAACTGGTGGCACGACAAGACCAGGACGCCGGAGTTCGAGCAGGGCTATATCGAGCGACTCTGGTTCTACAACCAGACCCCCCAGTCCCCCATGGGGCTCTATCTCAACACCGCCGATCCGCTGCTGCGCGACCTCAATGTGCGGCTCGGCATCCAGCATGCCCTCAACCTCGACAAGATGCTCACCACCCTGTTGCGGGGGGATTACCAACGCCTCAACAGTTACGGCTCAGGCCAGGGGGAGTTCACCAACACGGAGCTCAAGGCCCGCCCGTTTGACCCCGAGCTGGCACGCCAGTACTTCGCCAAGGCCGGTTTCACCAAGCCAGGCCCCGACGGTACCCTGCAAAACGACAAGGGCCAGCCGCTGACCCTGAGCATCACCTACACCACGGCGGAGCACGCCCAGCGCCTCACCCTGCTGCGCGAAGAGGCCAAGAAGGCGGGGCTCAACCTCGAGCTCAACCTGATGGATGCCTCGGCCGGCTTCAAGTCGATGCTGGAGAAGAAACACCAGAGCGCCTGGATGGGCTGGAGCACCAGCCGCTATCCCGCCTACTGGGAATATTTTCACAAGGTCAACGCCAACAAGCCGCAGACCAACAACATCATGAATATCGATGATGACGCCATCACAGCCCTGGTGGAGCAGTACGACAAGGAGTTCGACTTCGCCAAAAAGGCGGCGCTGTCGCGCCAGATCCAGCAGCGACTCTATGAACTGGCCAGCTTCGTGCCCGCCTATCAGGTGCCCTACACCCGGGAAGGGGCCTGGCGCTGGATAAAACTGCCCAAGTTGCCGGCGACGCCCAAGAGTGAATTGCTCTACTGGCCGCTGGACGGCAGCAACAACGGCTACAGCTACGGCGGCCTGTTCTGGATTGATGAAGAGACCAAGGCGCAGACCCGGGCCGCCATCAAGGCAGGCCAGTCCTTCCCGCCCGTCACCCTGATTGACACCACCTATCAGCAGAAATAGGGCAACCTGCTTCTCTGCAAGGGTGTGCCAAGGCCATCAACAAAAAGACCCCGCAATGGCGGGGTCTTTTTTGCAACCTGGGTTGCTCGCTGAGGCAGGAGGCGCTTAGCCGCGCTTGGCCTGCTTCTGGGCGATGGCGTCAGCCACGTCGGCCGGCTCCAGCACGATACCTTCCTGATCCGGCGTCGGGAAGACGGCCACGCACAGCTCATCCTGCTCCATGCCGTCAATCCAGCGCTCCAGCCACACCTTGAGGGTGATGGACTGCGGCTTGCAGTCGGCCCACTCCCCTTCGGCCCACGCCTTGGCGTACTCCGGGTGCGGCCATACCGGGATGCAGTCTTCATCGTCGGTGGTCAGCATCATGACGCCGTGCTCGTCGGTCAGAACGAACAGCTCTTCGTGCTCGACCAGCTTGCTGATGAAGTGATCAAAGCGGTAGTCCGCGTTCAGTTGCAGCGCTGCATTGCGCTCGGTGTCGCTCAGTTCATAGCTCATCGGTCAAGTCTCTTGTGCAATAAAGGGCGCCATGTTCACATCTTGCCGGCGCCTTGTCCAGTATGAGAGATCGGTCACCGATTTTTGAACGGTTCACCCGAGCTCAGGAGTCACCAGGTCGATCTCCGCCATCTCGCCAAGACGCTGGCGCAACCAGTAGGCCGCCTCCACTTCGACGAAACAGAGCTGATCCCGACCGGCCCTCGCCCCCGCCAGGATCTGTGCAAGACGAGCCTGCTGTGCGCTGTCCCAGGCATCGGCCAGCTTGCCGCCATGAGCCTCTTCCACCACCTCGCGGCGCAGCTCGAACAGGTTGTCGGTGATCGGGCTGTTGATCTTGGCCGGGCTGTGCCAGTACATCTGCAGGTTGTCCATCATCTCGCTGTCGTAGTTGGCCAGCGCATCCAGCTCAGGCGTCGCCCCCTCTTCACCGGTCGCGAAGTCGCACCAGGCCGCCGTCAGCGGTGCCAGGCTCTGCGCGGTTGCGCCCTTGCCATGCTGACGCAAGGCGGCGACATCAGCCCCCTTGCAGGCGGGTAGCCAGACATCCCCTTCATGTTGTTCGAGCAGCGGCAACAGCAGGGAGGCCGGGTAGACGGAAAAACGGGAACTCAGGGTGTGCAGCAGGGATACCAGTGTGATCTTGACCATGGAATGCGCCTTGAACCGGGGGCCGACAGACAATATCGGCCAGATAGACAAAGGAAGCCTTATCCTATCATGTTTGGCGCCGCAAAGCCGGACTCAAACAATCCTCAATTGATTCACAAAATGACGGCCAAAAAAGCAGCGTTTGAGCACGCCAGGGAGAGAGAAAGCCCAATAGTTTGAGCCAGCGCCCACTAAAGTGGATCCGGGAGTGCTAGTTTGCATACATCTTTAGCGTAAGGAGTGCATTCATGATCGGTATCGACCAGGTTTCCAGCGAGTTTGTAAACGATTTGAAAATACTGGCATGCTTTGATCCGGCCAACATGAGCCTGGGGATCAAGTTGCGCAGCGACATGTCCGACGAACTCTGCCAGGCCGCAGTTCGCCTGCACCAGCAGGGACTCATCAGCGCGGAAGATGGCGGCTATCTGACGCCCTTTGGCATGACCATGGTGGAACACCTGCAGCACCTGCTGGTAGCACTCAAGCCGCTTTGACCGCCTTGGGAGCCCACAGCGAAAAGTTGAGCAGCTCCCAGCGTTTCCCTTGACGCAGCAGACAGGCAAACAGCAAAGGACCTTCGGGTCCTTTTATCTTGCCATCGACCATCCACTCCCCCTCCCGTTGCGGCAACGGTTGCGCCCTGATCTCGTCCGGGAGCCTGCCAGCGCCCACCCGCACCTGCACAAACTGCTGGCACACGGCCATGGCCTCTTTCTCAACGAGGTTCGGCCCCTGTTGATCGGTGGAGGTTATCAGAGTGGCGGCAAGCAGAAGGGATGGCAGCATAGTCGGCACAACATGCAGAAGTAGAAGGTCACGCCTCACACCGACGGACGGTGAAAAACGCCCATAAACAAAAAGCCGTGGAACCCAAAGGCACCACGGCTTTCTTAAATTCTGTAAGAATTACAGAGCAGTTACGTTCTCAGCCTGCGGGCCTTTTTGACCTTGGGTCACGGAGAACTGTACGCGCTGACCTTCAGCCAGGGTACGGAAGCCGTTACCTTGGATGGCGCTGAAGTGAACGAAAACGTCCGGGCCGTTTTCTTGCTGGATGAAGCCAAAACCTTTGGTTTCGTTGAAAAACTTAACGGTACCGGTGAT
>NZ_NEVB01000068.1:0-8461 GCF_002259925.1 Aeromonas sp. A35_P
CCTTTATAGATATTTGGCGTGAATGAAACAAGGTGAAATATGAAATATGTGCCGAAGAAAGTGCGTATTTAAACGGGAGAGGTGAATGGGAGATTGTCAGTTCTGTTACCCCTATCAAAGAATAAACCGTGAATTTATTCAGTTCTGGGTGAATGTGATCAATGTCTAAGTTTATCGTGATTGGCAGGTCTAACCTCGGTCTCGAAAGGCAAGGGCAGGATAGAACATAAGCCGATTACCCTACATAAAGAATATCCCGCCTTAGCCACGAGCATGAATAGAAGGAATCTATTCAATCACTCGCAGGGACCACTGCTAGACGGAATATAATCATGAGCAAATTTTATGTAGGTTCTGAAGTTGGCCAATTGCGCCGTGTCATGTTGCACCGCCCCAACCTCAGTCTGAAGCGTCTGACTCCTTCCAACTGCCAGGATCTGTTGTTCGATGACGTCCTGTCCGTTGAACGTGCTGGTCAGGAGCACGACAAATTCGCTCAGGTACTGCGCGATCAGAATGTCGAAGTTTTCCTGCTGACCAATCTGCTGGCGGAAACCCTGGACGTGCCGGAAGCCAAAACCTGGCTGCTGCAACATCAGGTCTCCGACTATCGCCTCGGCACTTCTTTTGCCAACGATTTACGCTGCTTCCTGGCCGACATGCCGCACCGCGAGCTGGCCCGCATTCTCTCCGGCGGCCTGACCTACTCCGAGATGCCCTACAGCGGCGTCAACATGGTAGTGGGCATGCACGCACCGACCGACTTCATCATCGAACCGCTGCCCAACCACCTCTTTACCCGTGACACCTCCTGCTGGGTTTATGGCGGCGTCTCCATCAACCCGATGGCCAAACCGGCCCGCCGTCGCGAAACCAACCACGTGAAGGCCATCTATCGCTGGCACCCGCAGTTTGCCGGTCAGGATTTCATCAAGTACTTCGGTGATGAGGATCGCGACTACGACAACTCCACCATCGAAGGGGGCGACGTACTGGTCATCGGTCGTGGCGCCGTGCTCATCGGCATGTCCGAGCGCACCACACCGCAAGGGGTCGAGCACCTGGCTCGCGGCCTGTTCAAGCACGGCCAGGCCAAACAGGTCATCGCCATGCAACTGCCTAAACACCGCAGCTGCATGCACCTGGATACCGTCATGACCCACATGGACATAGACACCTTCTCCGTCTATCCGGAAGTCATCCGCAAGGATGTGAACTGCTGGAGCCTGACTCCGGGCGGTGCCACCGGCATGAACATCAAGGAAGAGGGTTACTTCGTCACCGCCATCGAGAAGGCACTGGGTGTCGATCAGCTCAAGCTCATCACCACAGGTGGCGACACCTTCGAGGCCGAGCGCGAGCAGTGGAACGATGCCAACAACGTGCTGACCGTGCGCCCCGGCGTGGTGGTGGGTTACGAGCGCAATACCTACACCAACGAGAAGTACGACAAGGCCGGCATCACTGTGCTGCCCATCCCGGGTGAAGAGCTGGGACGTGGCCGCGGCGGCGCCCGCTGCATGAGCTGCCCGATGGAACGCGACGGCATCTAACAAGACGGCGTGGCGCCGGCAGAGGCTGGCGCCACACAGCACCAAACTCGAGAGTAACACTCATGAAAAAACCAACTGTCGTCGTCGCCCTGGGTGGCAATGCTCTGCTCCGTCGTGGCGAGCCGCTTGAAGCAGATATCCAGCGCAAGAACATCGCCACCGCCGCCAAGACCATCGCCCTGATCGCTCAGGAGTACAACGTGGTGCTGGTGCATGGCAACGGCCCGCAAGTCGGCCTGCTGGCTCTGCAGAACAGTGCCTACACCAAGGTATCCCCCTATCCGCTGGATGTGCTGGGTGCCGAGTCCCAGGGCATGATCGGCTACATGCTGATCCAGGAATTGAAGAACCTGATGCCGAGCCGCAACGTCACCGCGCTGCTGACCCAGGTGCAGGTTGACCCGCAAGATCCGGCCTTCGTCAATCCGACCAAATTCATCGGTCCCGTCTACGAAGAGGCTGAAGCCCGCGCCCTGGCTGCAGAGAAGCAGTGGGTGGTCAAGGCTGACGGCAAGTTCTTCCGCCGCGTGGTGCCGTCTCCACTGCCCCAGCGCATCGTCGAAGGCGACGCCATCGAAACCCTGATCGCCCAGGGCCACCTCATCATCTGTACCGGTGGTGGTGGCATCCCGGTGACCTGGGATGGCCAGAGCCTGACCGGCATCGAAGCCGTCATCGACAAGGACATGTCTGCCGCCTACCTGGCCAAGCAGATCAAGGCCGACGCCCTGCTGATCCTGACCGATGCCGATGCCGTCTACCTGGACTGGGGCAAACCGACCCAGCGTCCGCTGCGGATCACCAGCCCGGACGAGCTGGCCGGCGTCAAGTTCGACGCAGGCTCCATGGGGCCCAAGGTCGAAGCCTCCTGCGAATTCGTCAAGGCGACCGGCGGCATGGTCGGCATAGGTGCACTGGACGATGGCTTGGCCATCCTCAAGGGCGAAGCCGGCACCAATATCGTCGCCACCCGTACCGTGAATGCGTAATTACCGACATATGTACTGAGAATGCGTAGTCAACACTACTGCCTGAATTGGTCTGAAACAAATATAGAGAGAACTCATCATGGCTTTTAATCTGCGTAACCGTAACTTCCTGAAACTGCTGGACTTCACCCCGCGCGAAATCCAATACATGATCGATCTGGCCATCGACCTGAAGAAAGCCAAATACGGTGGCTATGAGCGCAAACACCTGACCGGCAAGAACATCGCCCTGATCTTCGAGAAGACCTCCACCCGTACCCGTTGTGCGTTTGAAGTGGCGGCCTTCGATCAGGGCGCCCAGGTCTCCTACCTCGGCCCGAGCGGTTCCCAGATCGGCCACAAGGAGTCCATGAAAGACACCGCCCGGGTGCTGGGCCGCATGTATGACGGCATCGAATACCGTGGCTATGGCCAGGAGATCGTCGAAGAGCTGGGTGCCCACGCCGGCGTCCCGGTCTGGAACGGTCTGACCAACGAATTCCACCCGACCCAGATCCTGGCCGACTTCATGACCATGCTGGAGCACGGCAAGGGCAAACGCCTGGATCAAATCAAGTTCGCCTACCTGGGTGACGCTCGCAACAACATGGGTAACTCCCTGATGGTCGGTGCCGCCAAGATGGGCATGGACATCCGCCTGGTCGCGCCGAAAGCCTTCTGGCCGGAAGAAGAGCTGGTTGCCAAGTGCCGCCTGATCGCCGAAGAGACAGGCGCACGCATCACCCTGACCGAAGATGTGAAAGAGGGTGTGCTGGGGACCGACTTCCTCTACACCGACGTCTGGGTTTCCATGGGTGAAGCGAAAGAAGCCTGGGATCAACGCGTCAAACTGATGACCCCGTATCAGGTCAACATGGACGTCATCAACGCCACCAAGAACCCGGATGTGAAGTTCATGCACTGCCTGCCGGCGTTCCACAACGACGAGACCACCATGGGCAAGGAAGTGGCTGACAAATACGGCATGAAAGGCCTGGAAGTGACCGAGGACGTGTTCGAATCCGAGCACAGCATCGTGTTCGACGAGGCCGAAAACCGGATGCACACCATCAAGGCAGTGATGGTTGCTACGCTGGGCGACTAAGGTCGCAGTAGTGGTGCCGGGGGGCGACCCCCGGCTTTTCGACCATGTGACAGCGGCATAATACCTCCAACCCTACGACCCGCAGCCTGCATGGATACCACACCCACAGAAGGAAGCTGGACCATGACCAAATTCAAGTTCCCGTCAGCCTACACGATACTGTTCGTGCTGATCGCCCTGGTGGCCGCCCTGAGCTGGATAGTGCCGGCCGGCAAATACGAAATGACCATGAACGAAGCCCTCGGCAAGGAAGTGCCGGTGGCCGGTACCTACAAGCTGGTAGAGGGCAATCCCCAGGGGATCGTCGACGTGCTGCTGGCGCCGATCGATGGTCTCTACAACCATGACACCTACGAGGCAGGCGCCATCGACGTCTCCCTCTTCATCCTGATCATCGGTGGTTTTCTTGGCATAGTGACCAAGACAGGTGCCATCGATGCCGGTATCGAACGGGTGACCGACCGCCTGCGCGGCCGGGAAGAGTGGATGATCCCGATCCTGATGGCGCTGTTCGCCGCAGGGGGCACCATCTACGGCATGGCGGAAGAGTCCCTGCCGTTCTACACCCTGCTGGTGCCTGTGATGATGGCCGCCCGCTTCGACCCGGTGGTGGCTGCTGCAACTGTGCTGCTGGGGGCCGGTATCGGTACTCTGGGTTCCACCATCAACCCGTTCGCGACCGTGATCGCCGCCAACGCCGCCGGCATCTCCTTTACCGACGGCATCTGGCTGCGCGTCGCCATGCTGGTGGCCGGCTGGCTGCTCTGCGTGGCCTATGTGATGCGCTACGCCAAAATGGTGCGCAGCGACCCCAGCAAGTCCCTGGTGGCTGACAAGTGGGAAGAGAACCGTGCCCACTTCCTCGGCAACAAAAGCGACCAGATGCTGGAGTTCACTCTTACTCGCAAGATAGTGCTGGGCATCTTCGTCGCCGCCTTCGCCGTGATGATCTACGGGGTGGCCGTGCTGGGCTGGTGGATGGCGCAGATCTCCGGTGTGTTCCTGGCCGCCGCCATCATAGTCGGCGTCATCTCCCGCATGAGCGAGGAGGAGCTGACCTCCAACTTCATCGACGGTGCCCGCGACCTGCTTGGCGTGGCCCTGATCATCGGTATCGCCCGCGGTATCGTAGTAGTGATGGACAACGGCATGATCACCCACACCATATTGCACAGCGCAGAAGGGATAGTGACCGGCCTCTCCACCGTGGTGTTCATCAACGTAATGTTCGTGCTGGAAGTGGTGCTCTCCTTCCTGGTGCCGTCCTCCTCCGGCCTGGCCGTGCTGACCATGCCGATCATGGCGCCGCTGGCTGACTTCGCCAACGTGGGTCGCGAGCTGGTGGTCACCGCTTACCAGTCAGCCTCCGGTCTGGTGAACCTGGTGACCCCGACCTCCGCCGTGGTCATGGGTGGCCTGGCCATCGCCAAGGTTCCCTATGTACGTTGGCTGAAATGGGTAGCCCCGCTGCTCGGCCTGCTGACCGTGCTGATCGTGGTCTGCCTGAGCCTGGGTGCCGTGCTGGCATAAACACCGACAGACATAGCTGCAAAAACGGGAGCCACTGGCTCCCGTTTTTTATGGCCGACCAGGAGGCGGGCCCAGACAGCGCACGGATGGGATAAAAAGCCGATTGGCAGACAGCAAAAAGGCGACCCTGGGTCGCCTTGCTGCATTGGGGGAGGGCTAGCGCGCCTGTTCCAGGGTGCGCACCACGGCGGCGTGGGCCTGACGGGTGCGGCTGATGTGGCGCGGGGCGACCAGCACCACGTCGTTGCCGGCGACGGCGCCCATGATCTCGGGATTGGCGTTGCGATCCAGCAGACGGGCCACCACGGTGGCGGCCCCTGGCGTGGTATGGATCAACACCATCTGCTGGTTGTGCACCACGGCGCGCACCATGTCGTGAATGGAGCGGGTACTGCCGGCGGGTTCCAGCTGTTCGTCCACCAGGGTGTAGACCTTCTTGCCGTTGGCATTCTGCGCCTTGGCGACGCCGAGACGGCGCAGCAGGCGGGAGATGGTGGACTGGCTGATATCGGCAAAGCCGCGCTCCGACAGCTCGCGGCGGATCTCTTCCTGAGTGCTGTAGCAGTGCTGGCCGATGATCTGGCGACAGGCATCCAGCTGGGCCAGATCGGGCTCTTGGGCAACGGGACGGCTGAGGGTCTTGACCACGGCGAATTCCTTTGATGATGACCGACGGTAAACGCTCGATATCTGCCGCATTTGCTGAATATCAGCAAAAAATACTGGCAATCAATGCACTGGCAGGAAATGAGCGGGAATAGCTCTCTTTGGATGGCAAATTATAACCAACTGGTTATTTGGTGATGTGACAGGGGTCAAAAATGGGCCCCTTGGGGCCCACCTGGATATCTTTTTGAGTCTGGTTCTCAGTAGCGTTCGCTGACGATGTCCTGGGTGAAGGACTTCTCGCAGTATTTGCACTTCATCCGTACCGCGCCTTTCACCTCGCGCACCCGGAAGTAGCTCTCCACCGGCTCGTTGTGGGAGATGCAGTTGGAGTTGGGACAGTGGAACACCCCGGCGATGAACTCCGGCAGCTTGAGCTGGTGCTTCTTCACCACGGCGAAGTCTTCGATGATGTTGACGGTCGCCTTGGGGGCGAACAGCGCCAGCTGGTTGGCCTGCTGCTCGGTCAGGCGGGTGTTCTCGATCTTGATGAGATCCTTTTTGCCGAGGGCGCCGGATTTGAGGTTGAAGCCGACGGTGATCCGCTCCTGGGTCTCTACCAGCTGAAACAGCTTGAGGATCTTGATGCCCTGGCCGGCGGGGACGTGGTCGATGACGGAGCCGTGACGGATGGCTTCGACTTGCAGTTGGTTCTTGTCAGACATGATGTTCCCCTTTCCGTTAGACAGTTTCGTTCAGTACCAGAGCCAGCAGTGCCTGGCGCGCATAGACCCCGTTCTCCGCCTGCTGGAAGTAGTAGGCGTGGGGGGTCTTGTCGACCGCGACGTCGATCTCGTCGACGCGGGGTAGGGGATGCAGGATCTTCATGGTGGGCTTGGCCTCTTCCAGGGTGGCCAGTTCCAGCACGAACTTGGCGGCCATGTGCTTGTACTCGGTCTCGTCGAAGCGCTCTTTCTGGACCCGGGTCATGTAGAGGATGTCGAGCTCAGGCATCACCTCTTCCATGGTTTCATGCACGCTGAACTGGATACCCTTCTCTTCCAGCTCTTCGCAGATGTAGTCCGGCATCGCCAGCGCCTCCGGCGAGATGAAGAAGAAGCGGCAGTTGAACAGACTGAGGGCCTGGGCCAGGGAGTGCACGGTGCGGCCGTACTTGAGGTCGCCGACGAAGGCGACGTTGAGGCCGTCCAGCTTGCCTTGCGTCTCGCGGATGGAGAAGAGGTCGAGCAGGGTCTGGGTCGGATGCTGGTTGGAGCCGTCACCGCCGTTGATGACCGGCACGCGGGAGAATTCGGAGGCGAGACGGGCCGCCCCCTCTTTCGGATGACGCATCACCACCGCATCGGTGTAGGAGCCGATGATCTTGATGGAATCAGCCAGGGTTTCACCCTTCTTGGCGCTGGTGTTGCCACCGTCGGCGAAGCCGATGATGTTGCCACCCAGGCGCTGCACCGCGGTCTCGAAGGAGAGGCGGGTGCGGGTAGAGGCTTCGAAGAAGCAGCTGGCGACCAGCTTGTCTTTCAGCAAGCGGGTGTCGGGCTCGGCCTTCAACCGTTGTGCGGTTGAGACTACCAGTTCCATTTCAGACTGGGTCAGGTCCGTGATGGAGATGACATGTTTCTTATAGAGTGGATTGGTCATCGTCTGCATTCCCTTTGACATCAATGAAGGTTTTTCGGGCACAAAAAAAAGCCCCTGAAACAGGGGCTTTTTTTGAAAACAATTGGGGATCTGTGGGTCGGGAACCGGAAACAACGGTGCCGCTCTGGTGCGCTCCACCCGTCTGCAAGGCTGTTTTTTTCATCAAAAACTGCATCGTCCTGTCCTGACCTTTTTTCAAACCGGACAGATTATAGAGTCGCATTTTGAATTGTCAAAAATTTATTTCAAAGGCAACTTCTGTGCGGAAAAACGTTTAAGTGTCGCGAACAGGTCGGCAAACCCACACCTGATGCTGGGGCCGCAGTGGCTCGTCATCATGCACCATGGCGCGCAGATAGCCGAGCCTGTGGTGCCCTTCCAGCAGACAGTAGGGGTGGGGCAGGGGATGTCCGTTCGGATAGCTGTCGTTTGCCGTCGATGCCAGCACTATGATGGGGTCTGGCCAGCTCCCTTCGCGCAACATCCTCTCCCCGAGCCAGGAGTTGCGAACGTAGCGGTTGCTGCGCAGCATCTCGCCCCAGCGTTCGATCACCTCCATATGACGGGAGTCTATCTGGTCGATGATCCGTGCAGTGGGCCAGCTTTCGCACTCGAACTGATGGCGGGCGAGGTCGATAAAGCTCCAGTTGGACTCAAAACCGCGCCAATGGCGATAAATCCACTGGATGAGCACATTTTCGGGAACCTGATTACCCATGACCCTCAGCCAGCTTCAAGAGCCGATATGGCATCGGAGGGCTTGCCACGACTGCATGCCCCAATTCAACCAACATGCTTTTGAGGTCAAAACGATGATTAAACCGGAAGCAGTATTCAGCAAGATGTCTCGGTAAATGCTTCGCTCCGAGCGTATGGCAACTGCCCCGCAGCGAGTTCTTCACATTCCCTATCATCGTGTTTACCCAGTTGAATGCCGGATGATCCAGCAAGTCAAGGTTGCCCCCGGTGACAACACCCAGGTGCTCACAATTGGCCTCCTTCACCGCCCTGAAACAGGCCAATCCATCGGATATCAC
>NZ_NEVB01000069.1:0-8344 GCF_002259925.1 Aeromonas sp. A35_P
TTCCTTACCCCAGCTCAACCGGAGATACGTTCCCGGGAAGAACAGGGAGCGAAAGATAATATGTTTGCCGTCATTTCGCGGGGTTTTCATGGCCGCGGCCGTTCATCCCCGCCGCGATAGTGGGCCAGCTGCTGCACGCTGAACTGCATTAGCTGAGGATAGAAACGCAGAAAGCCCTCCTCGCACTGCTGCCAGCAGGCCGCATCCAGGGTAGTGAGTGCTTCCCCCAGAGGCTTCGGGCGGCGCAGCCGGCGGCCAATGCCGTTGAGGGCCGCACCCAGCCCGGCCCTGTGCTGGTAGGAGGCGATCCAGTCCTGCTCCGCCATCCGTCTGAGCGGCAGGGGCAGACCCTCAGGCAGACGGGTTGCATCTGCCAGCAGGTGCCGGTAACTCCGCTGCAGGAAGCGGGGCAGGGCTTCGTCATGAAACTGTGGCCAGTGCAGGCTGAGCCAGTGATCGTAGAGCATGTCCACCAGGATACCGCCAAAGCGGCGCCAGGGGGCCTCGAAGCAGGCCACCGCCGCCCTGTGTTCGGGGTGGCCGTCGGTGAAGGCGTCTATCTTGCGGTGCAGCCAGATCCCCTCGTCAAATTGCGCTGCGAGGCCGGTGGGCAGGGCACCCTTGACGAAGTCCCCCAGCAGGTTGCCGGTGAGGGAGCTGTGGGTATGGGATGCCAGATGCAGGTGAGCCAGATAGTTCATAAATGGGTGAGATTAGCCAAAGGGATTGCCGCTGAGCCTAGCGGATCCGGCGGCCCTTGCCTATGGCTACGGTAGTCTGCCCGTGAGGAAGTGCTTCCCTCCCTGACCGCCGGCTGGGTAGAGTGCAGCATGGCCGCCGCTTGACGGCGCACATCAACCTCACGAGGAGCATGCCGCATGTTGACCCTGATCGAAGGGGCTGAACTCTATGGTCCGACCCCGCTTGGCCGCCAGGATCTGTTGGTGGCCGATGGCCGCATCGCCTGGCTCGGGCAGGGACTGTCTGTCCCCGCCGACTGGCCGCTGACGCGGGTGGACGCTCGCGGCCGCTATCTGGTGCCCGGGTTGGTGGATCCGCTGGCCCACATCACCGGCGGTGGTGGCGAGGGGGGCTTTGGTTTCCGCACCCCGGAGCTCTCGGCAAGGGAGGCGCTGAGCGCAGGGGTCACCACCCTGGTGGCGGCGCTCGGTACCGACAGCCTGACTCGCAGCCCGGCCCAGGTGCTCGGCAAGGTGCGCGAGTTTCGCGCCGCCGGGGTGAGCGCCTTCATGTATACCGGCTCCTACCATCTGCCGGTCAAGACCCTCACCGGTACGGTGGAAGCGGACATCATGCTCATTCCCGAGGTGCTTGGGGTGGGGGAGGTGGCCATCAGCGATCACAGATCCAGTGCGCCGACCCACCACGAGCTGGCCCGCCTGGTGAGCGAGGCGCGGGTGGCCGGGCTGCTTGCCGGCAAGAGCGGGGTCAGCTTCTTTCATCTGGGGGACGGGCGTGGGGCGCTGGCGCCGCTGCGGGCCCTGCGCGATGGCACCGACATCCCGCTGCGCCAGCTCTACCCCACCCACTGCAACCGCAATCCCTGGCTGTTTGCCGAGGCCATCGAGTGGGGCCGGGCCGGCGGCTGGGTCGATCTCACCACCTCTAGCTTCCCGGACCTGCTGGATGATGGTGAGTTGCTGGCGGCCGACGCCCTGGTGGCGCTGGTGGCGGCCGGGGTGCCTGCCGAGCGTATCAGCTTCAGTTCGGACGCCAACGCCAGCCTGCCGCGCTTCGACGGCGAGGGGCGTCTCATCGAGCTGCGCTGCGGCCAGATAGGCAGCCTGTGGCAGGCGCTGGTGGAGAGCTGCAGCAAGGGGATCGCACTGGAAGTGGCGCTGGCGGTGGTGACGGCCCATCCGGCTAGGGCGTTGGGGTTGGCGACCAAGGGCACGCTGGCGGTGGGGCAGGATGCGGATCTGCTACTGATCGACCCCGACACGCTCACCATCGAGCGGGTGATGAGCGGCGGCCGCTGGCGCCCTTGAAGGCCGTTAGTTGACGGCGGGGCTGTCACGCCCGCCCCCCTCTTTTAAACAACAAGCCCGGCAGCAGTGCCGGGCTTGTTGTTGTTGACCGTGGGCCAGTCAGCGGGTCGAGATCAGATGGCCAGGAAGCCCAGGATCAGGATGGGGCCGAGCAGGCTCAGGATAAAGCCGGAGACGATGGCCACCGGTACCACCTGGATGCCGCCAGATTTCTGGATCACCGGAAGGGTGAAGTCGAGGGCCGTGGCGCCGCCATAACCGATGGCGGCGGAGGGGTGGCGGCGCATCAGCACCGGAATGATCAGGATGGCGATGAGCTCGCGCCCCAGATCGTTGATGAAGGCGGCAGAGCCCAGCACAGGGCCCAGCTTGTCGGCCACCAGGATGCCGGAGAGCGAATACCAGCCGAAGCTGGAGCTGAGGGCCAGGCCGTGGGCCAGCGGCATGCCAAGCAGCTGAGCGGCCAGCAGGCTGCCGAGCCAGCTGCTGACGATGACGGTGGCGGCGATCTTCATGCCCCAGGGGTTGAGCAGGATCTGGCGCAGTCGCATGCCGGAGTTGCGCATCTGCACCCCGATGAGAAACAGCAGCAGCATCAGCGCCCACTCGCTCCACTTGTCGATGGGCAGGGCGCGCAGGTCCACCAGCAGCCCCAGCAAGACGCCGCCGAGCACCACGAAACAGAGCTGCAGCGACTCCCACAACAGGTGCAGCTTGCTCGGCATCTGGCCATCGCTGGCTTCATGCGTAGGGGGGGAACGCCGGTCCAGCCACCAGAGGGCCAGCAGGTTGCACAGGGTAATGGCGGCGAGCATGACGCCGGCCACCTTGAAGATCACCGCCAGGTTGCTGCCCAGGTTCTCCACGTAAGCAAGCCCCAGTCCCATCAGGAACAAGATGAGATAGACCATCTTGCCCAGCGATTGATTGACCAGCTTGATCAAACGGGCGGAGGAGAGGGGTACCAGATAGCCGATCACCAGCGGCAGCAGGATCAGCAACACATTGAGCAACATCGGGGCCTCGATCACAAAAACTGACAAAAATGACACCTTATCATCACTTATTGGCCCTGTGTCACATATTTGTGTGTTTATCTGCCTCATCCGGAACTTTTTTATCGATTTGTTATGTTTCTGGTATGAAATGAGGCCCAGTTTCGGGGCATCTACCCACCCTGGTGCAACCCAAAAACGGCGCGAGTCGGCGATTTTTCAACGGGATGCGAGGGTGGGGTGGGTGAATAAAGCCACTTCGGCTGCCTTATGGCATGATGGGCGGAATTTTCTTGCCAGTAGTGCGCTGCGGGTATAAAAAGGCGGTGTCGTCGAACCGGGGTGATTAGCATTTTATGCAGACAAAGTGCTGAAAAATACCTGTTTGGCCAATAAAAATACAGACAAAACACCAAAGACCTCGGTTCTGTATTGTTTTTTGACTATCCGAGTGATATTTTCGCTGAAGGTTGCCATCGGTTAACTTTTTGTTAAATAAGCGATGGCGTGAGTCACGCCCCAGCGGCGTCTAGGGACAGACAAGGTTGTAATGGATGAGCGACGTTGCCGCACTGGAAGTTCGTGATCTGCACAAGTATTTCGGCACCCACGAAGTGCTCAAGGGCATCGATATGACCGCCCACAAGGGGGATGTCATCTCCCTTATCGGCTCCTCCGGCTCGGGGAAGTCGACCTTTCTTCGCTGTATCAATCTGCTGGAAACACCCTCTTCCGGCACGGTTTCCCTCCATGGCGAGCTTATTCGCATGAAAACCAACCGCACCGGTGAACGCCTGCCGGAAGACATGCGGCAGGTGGAGCGCATTCGCAGTCGGCTGGCCATGGTGTTTCAAAGCTTCAACCTCTGGTCGCACATGACCATCATGCAGAACATCATCGAGGTGCCGATCCAGGTACTCAAGGTGCCCCGCGCCGAGGCCATTGCCAAGGCGGAACACCTGCTCAACCGGGTAGGGCTGTGGGAGCGGCGTGACTACTACCCGGGTCACCTCTCCGGCGGCCAGCAGCAGCGGGCGGCCATCGCCCGGGCCCTGGCGGTGGAACCCGAGGTGATGTTGTTTGATGAACCCACCTCGGCGCTCGACCCCGAGCTGGTGGGCGAAGTACTCGGCCTGATGCGCGAGCTGGCCGAAGAGGGGCGTACCATGCTGGTGGTGACCCATGAGATGTCGTTTGCCCGCGATGTGTCGAACAAGGTAATGTTTTTGCACCAGGGCCGCGTGGAGGAGGAGGGCAATCCCAAGGAGATCTTCGCCCATCCCAAGTCCGAACGGTTCAAGCAATTCATCTCCTCCATCTATTGATGGCCGGAGCTGAGCCCAATAATCTGCAATTGCAACAGTCGATGACTTTATCAAGGAGAGATACATGAACAAGCTGATGCTGGCGACTGCCATGGTTACTGCCCTGTCCTCCGGCAGCCTGATGGCCAAGGAGTGGAAAGAGGTGCGGATCGGTGTCGAAGGTGCCTACCCCCCCTTCTCCTGGACCGAGCCGAGCGGCGAGGTGAAAGGCTTTGACATCGACATCGCCAACGCTCTGTGCGAGGAGATGAAGGTGAAGTGCACCCTGGTCAAGCAGGACTGGGACGGCATCATTCCGGCGCTGTTGTCGCGCAAATATGACGCCATCATCGCCACCATGGACATCACCGAAGAGCGCAAGAAGAAGGTGGACTTCACCCAGAAGTACCAGCACATTCCGGCCCGCTTCGCCGCCAAGAAAGGCACCGAGGTGAAACTGGAGAAGGCCTTCATGGATGGCAAGACAGTGGCCGTGCAGCGTGCCACCTCCATGGACACCTTTATTACCGACAACTTCCCCAACGCCACCATCAAGCGTTACGGCACCGCCGATGAGGCCTATCTCGACCTGAAATCCGGCCGCGTCGACTACGTGCTGGCCGACTCCGCCGCCATCAGCGACGGTCTGCTCAAGAAAGAGGGCGGCGATGCGTTCGAGTTCGTGGGCCCGAAGCTGACCGATCCCAAGTGGTTTGGTGAAGGCGCCGGCATTGCGGTGCGCAAGGCCGACAAGGATCTGAAAGAGAAATTCAATGCCGCCATCCTGGCGCTGCGTGCCAACGGCAAGTACAAGGCGATCAACGACAAGTACTTCGACTTCGACGTCTACGGCGAGTAACTCCCAAGGCTCGCTGCCAGAGGCAGGAGCCAGGGCGTGACACGCACAATAGCGACAGGTTGACCCTCGTCTGTAGTCATCGGGCCCGTCGTCTCTCGCCAGGGAGCGATGGGCCCGCTTAGTTGCGATGGAACTGCATATGTTTGATTTGAAAGGATACGAAACCTCCCTGCTGGAGGGGGCCTGGGTCACCCTGGAGGTGGCGCTGGCCTCCCTGCTGCTGGCGCTGGTGCTAGGCATGCTGGGGGCGCTGGCCAAGCTTTCCCCCTACAAGTGGGCCCGCGGTTTTGCCACCGCCTACACCACCGTCATTCGCGGCATTCCCGATCTGGTGCTGATGATGCTGCTGTTCTTCGGCGGTCAGGTACTCATCAACAACCTCTGTACCTGGGTCAACGAGAGCTACAACAACTACCTGCTGGCGAGCAATCCCAATCAGGAGTGGGTCTCCCTGCTGCCCGATTACATCGACATCAGCCCGTTTGCGGCCGGGGTGGCCACCATCGGCTTCATCTTCGGCGCCTACATGACCGAAACCTTCCGCGGCGCCATTCTGGCGGTGGACAAGGGCGAGCTGGAAGCGGCCCGCGCCTTCGGCATGCGGGCAACCCAGGTGTTTCGTCGCATCCTGTTTCCCCAGATGATGCGCCACGCCCTGCCGGGGTTTGGCAACAACTGGCTGGTCTTGCTGAAAACCACGGCGCTGGTCTCCATCATCGGGCTCGATGACATGGTGCGCAAAGCGTCCCTGGCGGCGGGCTCGACCCAGCTGCCCTTCACCTTCTACATGGCGGTGGCCCTGATCTTCCTGATCTTCACTGCGGTCTCCACCTCGGCACTGAAATGGGCCGAGCGTCACTATGCGATAAAGACGAGGTAAGCCATGGATTTCTCAATCATTCTCAGCGAATGGCCCACCTACTGGCAGGGCCTCTACACCACGGTATTGCTGGTGGCCGCCTCCTTGATCCTCGGTCTGATGCTGGCGGTGCCGCTCGGCATCCTGCGCAACAGCCGCAACTGGCTGATCAAGGGGCCGATCTGGGCCTACATCTACTTCTTTCGCGGCACTCCGCTCTTGGTGCAGCTCTTCATCATCTACTACGGCGCCGCCCAGTGGGAGTGGCTGAAAAACAGCGTCGCCTGGGATCTGTTTGCCGAAGCCTGGTTCTGCGCCCTGCTGGCGTTCACCCTGAACACCGGGGCCTACACCGCCGAAATCGTGCGCGGCGCCGTGCTCAACATGCCAAAGGGGCAGATTGAGGCGGCCAACGCCTTCGGCATGACCCGCTGGCAGACTCTGACCCGCATCATTCTGCCCAACTCGTTTCGCCGGGCACTGCCGGCCTACAGCAACGAGGTGATCTTCATGCTGCAGGGCTCGGCGGTGGCGGGCATCATCACCATCGTCGATCTGACCGGCGCCGCGCGGATCATCAACTCCCGCTACTACAGCCCGTTCGAGGCGTTCCTGACCGCCGGTCTGCTCTACATGCTGCTGACCTTCGTCATCGTCTGGCTGTTCAAGAAGTGGGAGGCCCGCTGGCACGCCCACCTGCGCCCCCGCACCGTGTAACGCCCATAAAAAAAGCCCGCAATCGCGGGCTTTTTTGTCGGTCAAGATAGGGGCAAGCATCACAGCATGCCGAGGGGCGTCAGCATCTCCTCTGCTATCAAACCAAGCGAGCTCAGCACGCCGAGGGCACCGATAAGTCCGGGGGCGTTGAGGGCGCGCTTGCCCTGTTTGAGCGGCATGCGCTGTTTGTCGTGCTGCTGGATCTTCTGTGCCACGGCCATGGCCCCGATCTCCAGATGCCGATAGAAGCTGGCATTGATCTGGGTCAGGTGCAGCAGGGACTGGCGCATCCGCTCGAATGTCTCGTTGCAGACCGGGCTCTGCTTGTGCCAGAACTTCTCCAGCGTGCCGCGGGTGGTGAGCCCCGGCAGATCGTAGAGGGCGCGCCCCATGCAGAAGGTCGGCACATCGTGCAGCAGGGCGGAGAGGCCGACCGTGCTGTTGATGGTGATGACCCCTTTGAGCAGGGGATAGAGCGCCGGCAGCGGCAGGTCATAGCCATAAAACACCCGCCCTTCCAGCCCGAGCAGGGTGACCAGCCGGTTGATCTGGGACTGGTAGCTGACGTAGCCGCGATCCATGGGGTGATGCTTGAACAGCAGCACATCTTCGCTGCGTGCATGTTCGGCAAAGGAGTTCATCACCTGTGCCACCATCTCCTCCACACCGCTCAAATCCGAATGCTCGCGGATCTGGAAGTCCTCGGTGACCTGCAGGGGAACGAAGAAAATATGTCCCTTGTGTGCCGGCAAGGCTTTCAGCAGACGGCGGTCTGCCCAGCGGTAACGCCACTTCACCAAGCCGCCGGCGACCCAACCGCTGGCCTCCTGGTAAAGGCTCCAGGGCCTGTGGTTGACGAAGTGGGGGTAGCGCCAGCGAAAAAAGCTCTTGTTGATGTGATAGCGGCTGGCATACCAGGCTCGTCTGGCAAAGGTCTTGCCCACCTGCAACGGCGCCTGGTAGGGCTCAGGCCATTGCATCTCTGCCAGCTTGTCACGCTTGACATAGAGCGGGCTGAAGGCGTTGACCCCCCCTTGCTCCAGCGTCACGTAGTCGGGGCGCAGGTACCCCTCTTCCATGGCCCAGACGGCAATCTTTTTCTGCTTGCAGATGCGAATGGCTTGCAGATGGTAATAACGGCAATCGCCGTAGCAGACCAGGCTGTCGATACCATTGCGCTTGATGAAGCGCCGAAAAAAAGTGTTCCAGCTCTCCGGTTTGCCGGTAAAGCGCTCGTTGTGACCGACACAGGGCCAGCACTCATCCCCACCGTTGAAATGGATCTTGTACACCTGATGGCCAGCATCGCTCAGCACCTGGCTTAGGGTCTGAAAGAAGGGGCCCAGCGGTCCTTGCAACAACAAAATCTTCATGTACGACTTATCTCATGAGCTGGGGGAGGGAAGGGCGCTGCCACAGGGTCTGGGTCAGGTAACTCAGCTTGAGTTGCCAACGTTGCCAGCGGCCAGCCTTTCGGGCCGATGAGTGACCCTGCTGTGCCAGCTGGCGGATCAGCTGCTCTGGACTTATCCAGAGGCCGGTCTGCCAGTCGATATAGAGCGGATAGGCCACCAAGGTCAGATAGACTAGGCTGTGTTCTT
>NZ_NEVB01000070.1:0-8337 GCF_002259925.1 Aeromonas sp. A35_P
GTAATCAGGAAAGCCAATAACCACACCAAGTTGCATACTTTTTAACATGCCGTCGGCACGGCGGCAAACCGCGATCCTATCACGGCAAGCCAGAGGCTGGCACTGTTTGCGCCTTTGCTTGACCCTTTACGGCAGCTCGCCATTTGATGACCCACAACTCACTGATTTGGCTCTACAAACCCTTTTCGTAAACATTTGTTAACAAGTCATTCTCCTCATCGCTCCGCATAAAAAGCCCCATTTGAATAGCAACTTTGCCATTTGCCCCTATGGTGAAGCCTTGGCATAGCATCGCGCTGTTGTTGCCCGCGTGGGTCCATCCCCACACCGACACCTCACCACTTTGCCAAGGAGCTACCATGTCCAGACCGATCCCCTCCCTGTTGCTGCTGGCCCTGCTGCCCGCCGCCGGCTGGGCCGGCGACATCCATGTCCCGATTGCCCCCTATCACTTCACGGCGCAGCAGCTTGCCGCCGGCCAGCCCCCGGCACTCCCCCTGGATGAGGCCCACTTCGTGTTCGGCGAGGCGGCCATGGCGTTCGATCTGCACGACTTCCTGCTGCAACAGGCGCCTCACCTGCTACCCAAGGAGGAGGTGATCCTGCACTGGAGCGGCATCACCAGCCTCAACCCCCAGCTGCTGCTGGCCCTGATGGAGACGAGCAGCCAGCTCATCTCGGCCCCCTCCGAGCAGGCCATGGCGGCGCCGTTCGCCAAGCTGGTGAAAGCCAGGGGCTTTGACAACCAGCTGGAGCTGATGGCGCGCCAGCTCTCCGAGCGCTTCTACCAGGCCCGCGCCCAGTTGCAGCTCACCCCGCGCCGCGCCCCCGCCCTGGCGCCGCAAGCCGCGCACCAGACCGCCCTCGCCAGCCTGCTGAGCGCACCAGTGCAGCAGCAGCTTGGTGAACAGTGGCGGACCCTGTTCGGCCAGGACGCCATGACCTCCCCCGGGGGCGGCGCGGCCGCGCCCGCCGCACCGCTGGCCGGCGGTCAGTTCCAGCTGCCCTGGCGTCAGGGCTACAGCTGGAAGGCCAACGGCGCCCACTCCCATACCGGCTCCGGCTACCCCTACTCCTCCATCGACGTCTCCTACGACTGGCCGGGCTGGGGCGGCGCCACCTACACGGTCACCGCCGCCAACAGCGGCACCGTCACCGTCTTCTCCCGCTGCCAGGTGCGAGTCACCGCCCCCAACGGCTGGGCCACCAACTACTACCACATGAGCGGGATCTCGGTGCGCAGCGGCGACTACGTGGCCGCCGACACCCCCATCGGCACCTATGCCAGCAACCGCAACGAGGCGCTGTGCGAGGGCGGCTCCTCCACCGGCCCGCACCTGCACTTCTCCCTGCTCTACAACGGAGTGTTCCAGTCCCTGCAGGGACAGAAGCTGAGCAGCTATGCCGTCAACGTCGGCGCCAGCAACTACGACGACAACTGCAACCGCTTCTGGCTCTACAACCAGCGCAATGGCCAGCGCTACTGTGCCTGGCAGCCGCTCTACAACAACGGGGTCGACTGAGTTGCAATACAACCCGCTAAGTGATTGAAAAATCAGTAATGATGGGATCTGTGCGGTTTTTTGCAAGCCGTCACAGATCCGCACAGTCCGCTTTGAAAGTGCTCACAAAATCGCCGCCTGGCGATTGCCGGCCAGCCAAGCTGGTGTGAGGCTCTGGGTGCCCATCAGGGCACCCAATAAAAGGACTGACAATAATGAAACACACAGCGGGAATCTGGGCGATCGCAGGCATGCTGATCGCTCCTTTGGCACACGCCGACGTCATACTGCACGCCTTCAACTGGAAATACAGTGAAGTCACCGCCAAGGCCGATCTCATCAAGGCCGCCGGCTACAAACAGGTGCTCATCTCGCCGCCCCTCAAGTCATCGGGCAACGAGTGGTGGGCCCGCTACCAACCCCAGGATCTGCGCCTCATCGATACCCCCCTTGGCAACAAGCAGGATCTCGAGCAGTTGATCGCCGCCATGCAGGCGCGGGGCATCGCCGTCTACGCGGACGTGGTGCTCAACCACATGGCCAACGAGAGCTGGAAGCGCAGCGATCTCAACTACCCCGGCAGCGAACTGCTGCAAAGCTATGCCGCCAACCCCGGCTACTTCGAGCGGCAGAAGTTGTTTGGCGATCTGGGCCAGAACTTGCTCGCCGGTCAGGACTTCCACCCGGAAGGCTGCATCAGCGACTGGAACGATCCGGGCAACGTGCAGTACTGGCGTCTGTGCGGCGGTGCCGGCGACAAGGGGCTGCCGGATCTCGATCCCAACAACTGGGTGGTAAGCCAGCAGCAGGCCTACCTCAAGGCGCTCAAGGGGATGGGCATCAAGGGCTTTCGGGTCGATGCGGTCAAGCACATGAGCGATTACCAGATCAATGCCGTGTTCACCCCGGAGATAAAGCAGGGGATGCACGTGTTCGGCGAGGTGATTACCACCGGCGGCGCCGGCAGCAACGACTACGAGCGCTTCCTCAAGCCCTACCTCGACAGCAGCGGCCAGGGTGCCTATGACTTCCCGCTGTTCGCCTCCCTGCGCGGGGCGCTTGGCTATGGCGGCAGCATGAACCTGCTGGCGGATCCCGGTGCCTATGGCCAGGCCCTGCCGGGCAGCCGGGCGGTCACCTTCGCCATCACCCACGACATTCCCACCAACGACGGCTTTCGCTACCAGATCCTGAACCCGACCGACGAGAAGCTGGCCTACGCCTACCTGCTCGGGCGCGATGGCGGCTCGCCGCTGGTCTATTCGGATCATGGCGAGACCCAGGCCAAGGACGGGCTGCGCTGGCAGGATTATTACCTGCGCAGCGACATCAAGGGGATGATCCGCTTCCACAACGCGGTGCAGGGCCAGCCCATGCAGCTGGTCGGCAGCGGCGACTGCTTCGTGCTGTTCAAGCGTGGCAAGCAGGGGCTGGTCGGCATCAACAAGTGCGACTACGAGCAGGAGTACTGGCTCGATACCGCCAAGTTCGAGATGAACTGGTATCGCAACTACCGGGACGTGCTCGACCAGAGCGCCGTGATCAACGTGCAGAGCCAGTGGGTGCGGGTCGCCATTCCCGCCCGCAGCGCCCGCCTCTGGCTGCAGGAGTAAACCGGCAGTTGCCGCGCGAGGCCGCCACTGGGCGGCCTTTTTATTTGCTCTGTCGCGGCTATTTTCTCGGCCGAGTGCATGGGTCGGTCAGGGCGGGCTTGTTCTGCCCGCGCCGTGATGCTTTACTCAACAAGGCTAACGAGGCTGAAGGAGCAAGCCGTTGAAAGCATGGATGTTGATGGGATTGATCCCGCTGTTCTCCCCGCCCGGCTGGAGCCAGACACCCGCCCCGGCCGAGGTGGTGATCCTCACCGCCGAGCCGCCGGCCCCGCCCCCCGCGGCGCCCCCCGACCCTCTGAACACCCCGGGGGTACTGCCACCGCCCGAGCCGGCCAGCCCCCCGCTGCCGCCCGGTACCCGCCAGATCCAGGTCTACAAGTCGGTGCAGAAAAACGGCGTGGTGCGCTACTCGGACGTGATGCCGGATCAGGGCCGCTACGAGCTGCTGCTGTTCAACGACTGCTACGCCTGCGACCCCGACTCCAAGGTCAACTGGCACACCACGGGCCTGTTTCTCTATGACTACGCCAGCACCATCCAGGCGGCGGCCAAGGCCTATCAGGTGGAGCCGGCCCTCATCCGGGCGCTGATCCACGCCGAATCCGCCTTCAACCCCCTCGCCGTGTCCCGCAAGGGGGCCATGGGGCTGACCCAGCTGATGCCGGCCACGGCGCGGGAGCTGGGGGTAGGCAACGCCATGCTGGCGGAGCAGAACATCTTCGGCGGAGTGAAATACCTGGCGGGGCTGCTCAAGCAGTATGGCGGCAACGTGGCGCTGGCCACTGCGGCCTAAAACGCCGGTGCCGGCGCGGTGCAAAAGCATGGGGGCATACCCCCTTACGCAGAAACCCGCGCCTATGTGGAGAGGGTGCAACTGCTGCGCCAGCGCTACAAGGATATGCTGAGCGCCAAGGGGTTGTAAGCCTCACCCCCTCTTGCCAGCGACCAAGCAACCCTGCGGGCCCTTGCGGCCCGTTTTTGTACCCGCCAGAAACGAAAAAACACGCCCGGGGGCGTGTCGATACCACACTTTGTTGCCCTGACGGATCAGGCTTTGGTCGCGATCGCGCGATAGGCCAATGCACCCAGAATGGCACCGACGATGGGCGCAACCCAGAACAGCCACAGCTGGCTCAGTGCCCAGTCCCCCACGAAGAAGGCCACGCCCGTGCTGCGCGCCGGGTTGACCGAGGTATTGGTCACCGGAATGCTGATGAGGTGAATGAGGGTCAGGCACAGGCCGATGGCGATGGGGGCAAACCCGGCCGGGGCCCGGCTGTCGGTGGCGCCCATGATGACGAACAGGAAGAAAGCTGTCATCACCACTTCGCACACCAGCGCCGCCAGCATGCTGTAGCCGCCCGGGGAGTGCTCACCATAGCCGTTGGAGGCAAAGCCCGCCGCCAGATCAAAACCGGCCTGACCGCTAGCAATCACGTAGAGCACCGCCGCTGCCGCCAGCCCGCCCAATACCTGAGCGACCATGTAGGGCAGCACGCCGGAGGCCGGAAAACGACCGCCGGCCCAGAGGCCAATGGTCACGGCCGGGTTCAGGTGACAACCCGAGATATGGCCGATGGCGTAAGCCATGGTCAGCACGGTCAGGCCGAACGCCAGCGCCACGCCGAGCAGGCCGATGCCGACGTTCGGAAAGGCGGCAGCCAGCACGGCGCTGCCGCAGCCCCCCAGCACCAGCCAGAAGGTGCCCATGAATTCAGCTGCAAAAGGTTTCACTTCTCGACTCTCCCAATGATGGATGAAGCGGGAGCCCAGGGCTCACGGGGCCGCACCACGCGGCCGGCGCATATTATGAGAGTCCCGATCGGGCAAGCGAAGGGAAGCGATGAAGGCCTAAAAACGTGACCTTCATCACAAGTTATTGATTAACTGAGAGGATCGTCGTTAGCGACCAGGCAGGCAGCCCTTCTCGGTGGAGAGGAGGTGCGACAGCTTGTGACTCTGTTGAGGCTTCTGCCGACAGTCGCCGCTGTCAGAGGAAGCAACCCGCCGGTGCATGGCCGGTTGCCCGACAGTGCCGCTATCACGGCGGCATGCGCGGTTCAGCGGTAGCGACCGCGCACCGATCCCGTGCTGCGTCCGGCCATCTTGATCAGGATCTGGCGGGTATGGAAGTGGCAGAGCGCCACCCCGAGGGCATCCGCCGCATCCGCCTGCGGGGTGGCCGAGAGCTTGAGCAGGTGAGTCACCATGTGCTGCACCTGCTCCTTGGCGGCGCCGCCGGTGCCCACCACCGCCTGCTTGATCTGGGTGGCCGAGTATTCGCTCACCGGCAGCAGGGCATTGACCGCCGCCACGATGGCGCTGCCGCGAGCCTGACCCAGCTTCAAAGCCGAATCCGCGTTGCGTGCCATAAAGACCCGCTCGATGGCGAACTCGTCCGGCTTGAACTGGGTGATGATCTCGCTCACTCCGTCATAGACCTGCTTGAGGCGCGACGGCAGCTCCCCCAAGTCGGTACGGATGCAGCCCGAGCCCAGGTACTCCGCCTTGCCCGCCACGATGCGAATGACCCCGTAACCGGTGATGCGTGAACCCGGATCTATCCCCAAAATAATGCTCATAGACTCGCTGCTGCTCTGAAGGCCGTTTCTGCTCGCCAAGATAGCAAACAAGCCAGCGCTTGGCTCGCGCGGCAGGTGCCCTCCCCTGCCGACTGCGCAGGGATGCGCCATCTCATACAGTGGTCCGGTGATTTTTTCGCCCGCCGCCCCGCCGATGACCTGGGCAAACCGGCGCGGCGCTCACCCTCACTCCCCCGCCAGGGTGACCAGTTGCTCCGCCAGTCGGTGGCTGTGCAGATAGCTCTCAATCAGCGCCCCGTCGGCCCGCCCCGTCTCAATCTGCTGATACCAGTGGGCCAGCATAGCGACAAAACCCCGGCTCGCCAGCACCGACTGCCAATCGTCGGGGGCCAGGGTCTGCACGGTTTTGTCTCGGGCCATCGTGCCCCGGGTGCAGTTTTCGATATGCAGGGAGAGGTTGTCGCCATAGGCGTCGATACGCTCCTCGGTGAGACCGGCACTGCGGTTCATGCTGCCGCTCACCGCCACCGGCCCGCTCTGCCAGGCGACGCTCACCCCGGCCAGCAACTCGGGTTGGCGGGCACAGCGTCGCAGCACCACATGCAGATCCCCATCAGGCGTGCCGCCGTAGTAGCAGAGGCTGTCGAGCACATGGATGAAGTCGTCGAACAGAAATGCGCGCGGGGCCCCCGCCAGGGCGTGGCGGTGCTTTTGCCAGTTGAGCTCGGTCAGGGGCTGAGCGCGGGCAGGCGCCATAGCCGGCAGATAGCGGCGGTTGAAGCCGACAAACAGTGGGCAGTTCTGCGCCAGGGCGAGATTGGCAAGCTCCTCTACCCCGGCAAGAGTGTCACAGAGCGGCTTGTCGACAAAGGTGGGGATGCCGGCGCGCAGGCACCGGGCGGCCAGCTCTAGGTGCACCGCGGTGGCGGCGTGGATCATCACCGCATCCGGGCGGCTTGCCAGCAGGTCGCCCAGCTCGGTGAAGCGCTCGGCAATCCGGTACTGGCGAACCAGCTTATCCAATACCGCTGGATTGCGGGTACAGAGCAGCGGGGTGACTCGCTCGTCACTGGCCAGCAGCGGCAGATAGGCTTTCTGGGCGATATCACCAAGACCTACGAGGGCAATGCGCATGGGGACTCCTTGTGGCGGCGGGTTATGGGCGCCGTTTTATCCGGCAACGGCTGACAGGGTAGCATCCCCACCGACCCGGACACAGCCGATGACTGACCCACCCCCTCCCTCTGCCGGGGGAGTGTCATTTTTGGCTCCATCTGGCTAATATGCCCGCTTTTGGACACAAGACGCGCCAAGGAGTGCCATGCCAAGCTCAACCCTGCTCTCGCTGTTTCGCTACAAGGCCTGGGCCGATGGCGAACTGCTCGATGCCCTCGCCACCCTGGATGCCGCGCAATATGGTGAGGCCCACCACACGGCCCTGCGCATCTTCAACCATATCCATGTGGTCGATGCCATCTTCAAGGCCAATCTGCTGGGGGAACGGCACGGCTTTACCGCCACCAATACCCCGGAGACACCGACCCTGGCGATGCTGCGTAGCGCCATCGGCAAGCTGGATGCCTGGTATCTGGATTACGTTGCCGGCCTGAGCCAGGCAGATGGCGAGGCCGTGCTCTCGTTCAACTTCGTGGATGGCGACAAGGGGCAGATGAGCCGCGCCGAGATGCTGCTGCACCTGGTGACCCACGGCGGCTATCACAGGGGGGCGATCGGGCGGATCCTGGTGCAGTGCGGCATCACGCCGCCACGCGATACCCTGACCACCTTCTTGCATCGCAGCGAACCTGGGCGGCGGGGTGATGCAGCCCTGGCAGATGACAAGGCCCGCCCATGAAACGCGCCTGTCTGCGGCTCACGCCGCTGCTGCCATTGCTGCTGGGCGGCTGCGCCGCCGCCCTCGATCACTACTCGGGGCGCTTTCGCAATACCCTGGTGTCGGGGGAGACCCGAACGACCATTCGCGCCGAACTGGGCGAGCCCCAGCTCTGCCAGCAGGCCACCTTTCTGGCCGAGGATAAGGTGCAGGGCTGCGATCGCTTTACCGTGCTCGGCAAGATCCACAAGCGCACTGACGGCAATGGCCAGGCCACGGCGAGCGCCGTGACAATGGGGCTGGGAGAGCTGATCCTGGTGCCCATGACGGTGGCCAGCGTGGCGGCGGACTACACCGAGCAGCACACCATTACCGTCTATTACGATCGGAATGATCACTATCTCTTCCACACCCTGCTCAATGCCAAGGGGCAGGAAGTGTGGCAATAAGGGGTTATAAAGCAGAACGCTTCGCTGCCCCACGGCCAGGTGACAGCCGTTTGCCGGGTGACTAGCGAAATCCCGTCAAGATTGCTCTCTGCGATCCAGCCACTTGCCCACTCTGGCCCCCAGCTCGGCGCAGACCAGCGCCGTCACGGCGGCCCAGAGCATCTGGTTGCCATCAAAGCCCGCCTGCTTTTCAAACAAGAAAGGCACCAGCAGATTGAAGCCGATGATCCCGAGCAGCAGCCCAAGGCCACTGCCCACCTTCTCCCTGCGGGATCGCATCTTTAACGCCATCTGATTGCTCCGGTTGGAGTGAGATAAAGGGGCTCCGATCGCCCCTGCCAACATCCCCGGCAAGATAACAAAGCCTCCCCCGATGAAGACAGGCATCTTTTTGGG
>NZ_NEVB01000071.1:0-8143 GCF_002259925.1 Aeromonas sp. A35_P
ATGTAACCTCGTGTAACCGGGTGATCCGGCTCACACCAGCCCCTCCTGCACTGTGACACAGCGCCAAAAATCCCGTCACCATCGCCCTATAATGGCTCTTGCAAACGCTTTCACTAAAACAAGCACTAAAAAACACCTTCCTTAACCTACAAAAACTGTCATTGGAGCGAGAGATGTTTCGTAAAAGTTTACTATCCGTCACCCTGAGCGTCGCCCTGTTCGGCCTCACTGCCTGCAACGGCAATGACTCCAGCAGCCCGGCCGCCCCCAGCGCCACCCTGGCGAACCAGTATCAGAACGTGATCGACCGCAGCGGCACCCCGCGCCAGTTCCGTGACTTTGACAGCTACTCCAACCTCAAATACAACCCGCTGCTCGACCTCGGCGCCTGGCACGGCTTCCTGCTGCCCGCCAGCGACAGCGAGTGGGGCGGCTTTACCGGCCCCATGGTCATCGCCGAGGAGTACAGCCTGTTCTTCGCCAGCGAATTGGACAAGCTGACCCTGAGCGACGAGAGCGGCCGCGCCTTCCCGCTCACCAGTGCCAGCAAGCAGGCGCTGTACGCCATCCCGGGGGCGCTGGTGCAGCGCTTCGAATTCGAACCCTTCACCCTGGAGCTGGAGCTGCGCTACGGCGATGCCCGCACTGCGCTGGTTCGCACCCGCCTCATCAACCACACCGATGCACCCCTCACCCTCAAGCTCAACTGGCAGGGGGAGCTGCTCAACCAGTGGGATGCCAACAAGACGGTCGCCGAGCAGTACCCCGCCTGGACCCGCACCATCAGCCAGACCGAGCGCGGCGTGGCATTCCAGTTCGGCAAACTGCGCAGCACCTGGAACATCATGCAGAGCGGCAGCGCCAGCTACCGCATCGATCGCACCCTGCCCAGTCGCACCACCCTCGACGAGCAGGGGCTCGGCTACGTGAGCGAGGCCAGCCTCACCCTGGCCGCCAAGGGCCAGCAGGACATCTACACCCTGCAGAGCTATGTGCACTCCAGCGATGAGGCGAGTCGCTTCGAGCAGAGCCGCCAGGCGCTGCTGGCCGACCCCGCCAGCCATTTCGACGACTCCATCCGCCGCTGGGAGGATTACCTGGCGCGCGGCCTCTCCAATCAGGGGATCCCGGAGTCGGAGCGGCGTATCGCGGTCAAGGCGATGGAGACCCTCAACGGCAACTGGCGCTCACCGGCCGGCGCCATCCTGCACGACGGGGTAACGCCCTCCAACACCGCTCGCTGGTTCGACGGGGTCTGGGCCTGGGACAGCTGGAAGCACGCCTACGCCATGGCCCACTTCAACCCCGAGGTAGCCAAGAACAACGTGCGCGCCATGTATGACTACCAGATCCAGGCCGATGATCCGGTCCGGCCGCAGGATGCCGGCATGGTGATCGACGCCGTCTTCTACAACAAGCTCGCCGATCGCGGTGGCGACGGCGGCAACTGGAACGAGCGGGACACCAAGCCACCCCTCTCCGCCTGGGCCATCTGGGAGATCTACAGCGCCACCAAGGACAAGGCCTTCATCGCCGAGATGTATCCGAAGATCCAGGCCTATCACGACTGGTGGTACCGGGCGCGGGACAACAACCACAACGGCATCATCGAATATGGCGCCACCCGCCACGTCGAGCACAACGACGAATTCGGCAACATCACCTTCAAGGTGCAGTACCCGACGGGGGCTCCGGCCGGGCTGGATCTGTCGAGCTGTACCGATGAGGGAGATGGCTGGTATGGCTGCGCCGGCATGGCGCTCTATCAGCAGGTATTGAGCGTTGGCGGCTACGCCGACATGGATATCGGCGCCCAGCACGGCGCCGGCTGGGAGTCCGGCATGGACAACGCCGCCCGCTTCGGCTTTATCGAGCCGGATCAGCTCAAGCGCTATGCCGACAAGACCTATGGTGGCGACCTGGCCCGTGCGCGCCAGGACTGGAACGTCTTCTTCTTCGAAAACCATCAGGACGATGGCAGCCTTATCGGCTTCTCCATCGATCAGGAGTCGGTGGAGCTCAACGCCTTCCTCGCCAAGGAGAAACGCATCCTGGCCGACATGGCCGAGCTGCTCGGCAAGCCGGACGAGGCGAGCCGCTATCGCGAAGGGGCGACCCAGCTGGCCGGTTATATCAACAGCTGCCTGTTCGATGAGGCCTCCGGCTTCTATTACGACCGCCAGATAGCCCAGGGGGATCTGCCCGACGCCAACGGCTGCGTCGGCAAGCTGTTGACCGCCCGCGGCCGTGGCCCGGAAGGGTGGAGCCCGCTCTGGGCCGAGGTGGCGGACCAAGAGAAGGCGGCGCGGGTGCGCGAGGTGATGCTCAATGCCCAGGAGTTCAACACCAAGGTGCCGCTCGGCACGGCGGCGCTGACCAACCCGGCTTACGATCCCGACATCTACTGGCGCGGCCGGGTCTGGCTGGATCAGTTCTACTTCGGGGTGAAGGGGCTGGAGAACTACGGCTATCGCAGCGATGCCCAGACGCTCGTCAACAAGCTGTTTGCCAACGCCGAGGGGCTGGCGGGCAGCGGCCCCATCCGCGAGAACTACAACCCGGAGACCGGCGCCATGCAGGGGGCCAGCAACTTCAGCTGGAGCTCGGCCCACCTCTACATGCTCTATCGCAACTTCCTGAAAACCGAGGGCTGATCCCTATCAGCAGCAATGAGCCAACAAAAAGGCCTCCGCAAGGGAGGCCTTTCTTATGGCGGCGCCAGGGGCTGGCGACTTACTTGACGGTCACCCGGGCAAACTTGCGCTTGCCGACCTGGTAGACGGCGGTGCCGGCACCGATGAGAGCCTTGCCATCCTCCAACTTCTCGCCGTCCACCTTGACCGCGCCCTGCTTGATCATCCGCAACGCTTCGGAGGTGGTGGCCACCAGATCGGCGTCTTTGAGCAGGTTGGCGATGGCCAGCCCTTCGCCTTCCAAAGCCAGCTCGACTTCCGGCATCTCGTCCGGAATGGCGTTCTTGGAGAAGCGCTGGATGAAGTCTTCGTGGGCCGCTTCGGCCGCCGCTTCGTCGTGATAACGGGCAATGATCTCCTTGGCCAGCCAGATCTTCACGTCACGCGGGTTGAGGGTGCCGGCGGCGATGCCCGCCTTGAACTCTTCAATTTCAGCCAGCGGACGGAAGGAGAGCAGCTCGTAGTAGTTCCACATCAGATCGTCGGTGATGGACATGATCTTGCCGAACATCTCGCCCGGAGCGTCGTGCACGCCGATGTAGTTGGCAGCGGACTTGGACATCTTCTTGACGCCATCCAGGCCCACCAGCAGCGGCATCATCAGCACGCACTGGGTCGCCATGCCGGCATCTTTTTGCAGCTCGCGCCCCATCAGCAGGTTGAACTTCTGATCGGTACCGCCGAGCTCGACGTCCGCCTTCAGCGCGACCGAGTCATAGCCTTGCAGCAGCGGATAGAGGAATTCGTGAATGGCGATGGACTGGCCGTTGCTGTAGCGCTTCTTGAAGTCGTCGCGCTCCATCATGCGGGCCACGGTCTGCTTGGCCGCCAGCTTGATCATGCCGGTCGCGCCCAGCTCGCTCAGCCAGGTGGAGTTGTACTCGATGCGGGTCTTGGCCGGGTCGAGGATCTTGAACGCCTGCTCGGCATAGGTGAGGGCGTTGTGCTTGATGGCCTCTTCGGAGAGCGGCGGACGGGTGGCGTTCTTGCCGGAGGGGTCACCCACCATGGCGGTGAAGTCACCGATCAGCAGGATCACTTCATGGCCCAGATCCTGGAAGGTCTTCAGCTTGTTGAGGATCACGGTATGACCCAGGTGAATGTCGGGAGCCGTCGGGTCCATCCCCAACTTGATGCGCAGCGGGCGCCCTTCCTTCAACTTGGCGACCAGTTCTTCTTCCACCAGAATTTCTTCCGCTCCGCGCTTGATCTCGGCTAGCGCCACCTCGAGCTGGGACATTTTTTGACTCTCCAATCACGATTCCACAGGGCCAGACATATTACTGGAATGGCGGGCCAATTGGAAAGGCGGTAAACTCCGACATTCTTCCCGGCTCAACTTCGTCTGCTTCTCATGGTCATTTGGCACGCCTTCAACTCTCTCCCTCACTGGCACCGCAAGATGGTGCTGATCCTGAGCATCATGGTGATGATGCTGGCGGCCTGGCCCAGCGAACAGGCGGTCGCCACCCGGGTCGATGACAACGGCAACGAGCTGGCCATCGAGCAGCAGGTCGACGAGGAGGCACTGCTGGCGGAAGCCAAGCCCGTCGCCCCGCCCAAACCGAGCTACATCACCAAGCTGGTGAAGGTGCGCAGCGGCGACAACATGGGGGTCATCTTCCAGCGCCTTGGCCTGAGCACCACGGATCTGCACCTCATCGATCAGCTGAACGGCACCGACACCCTGCGCCTGCTCAAGCCAGGCCAGGAGCTCACCTTCAAGCTCACCAAGGGTGGCGAGCTGCACAGCCTCTACTACCCCCACAGCCTGGAGCAGGCGCTCAAGGTGATCCGCAAGGATGAGGGGTTTGTCGCCCGGGCGGTCAAGCTCGAGCTCGACACCCGCGAACAGGTGGCCAAGGGGGAGATCCGCTCCAGCTTCTGGGGCGCCGCCGTCGACGCCGGCATGACCGAGGATCAGATCATGGATCTCGCCGCCATCTTCGGCTGGGACATCGACTTCGCCCAGGACCTGCAACCGGGCGACAGCTTCCGGGTGGTTTACGAGGAGAAATTCCAGGATGACGAACGGGTTGCTTCCGGCGACATCCTGGCCGCCGAGTTCGTCAACCAGGGTGCCGTGTATCGCGCCGTGCTGAACGAGGATGGCAACTACTACACCCCGGATGGCAAGGCGATGCGCAAGAGCTTCCTGCGCGCGCCGGTCAACTTCAAATACATCAGCTCCAACTTCAACCCGCGCCGCCTGCACCCGGTCACCGGCAAGGTACGCCCCCACAACGGCATCGACTACGTGGCACCGGTGGGCACCCCCATCATGGCGGCCGGTGGCGGCAGCGTGGTGGCCGCCGGCTACAACCAGTTCAACGGCAACTACGTCTTCATCAAGCACGCCGGCAACTACGTGACCAAGTACCTGCACCTCTCCAAGCGCACCGTCAACAAGGGGCAGCGGGTGAAGCAGGGCCAGACCATCGGCCTGCTCGGCGGCACCGGCCGGGTCACCGGGCCGCACCTGCACTATGAATTCGTGGTGGGCGGAGTGCACAAGAACCCGCGCACCCTCAACCTGCCGTAGGCGGAGTCTCTGAGCGGGCGGGCGCTGGCCAGCTTCAAGGCGCAGGCCATGCCCCAGCTGGCCAAGCTGGACAGCCCCGAGCTGCAGCTGGCCCAGAACAAGCGGGCCAACGGCGGCAATTGACCTACAAGGAACAGTCATGAGCGAGCGTTATATCGGCTTGATGTCCGGTACCAGAATTCGGCATGGGATCGAGGCAGCTTCCTCTCTCACGTACTTTTTCCCGACCTGCAAGTAAGGAAGCCTGATGACTGAACGCTATATAGGCTTGATGTCCGGTACCAGCATGGATGGTATCGACGCCGTGCTGGTGCTGATCGAGGGGGATCAACTGCGGGTCGAGGCGGCCGTCAGCCACCCCTGGCCCACCGCCCACGAGCTGCACGCCCTCAGCACCCCGGGCGACAACGAGATCGATCGCATGGGGGTGGCCGACAACCTGGTCGCCCGCGAATTTGCCGCCGCCACCCACGCCCTGCTGGCCAAGGCAGGGCTGACTCCCAAGGATATTCGCGCCATCGGCAGCCACGGCCAGACCATCCGCCACCGTCCCCAGCTCGGCTTTACCCTGCAAATCGGCAACGCGGCCCTGCTGGCGGCGCTGACCGGCATAGACGTCATCGCCGATTTTCGCACCATGGACATGGCCCTCGGCGGCCAGGGGGCGCCACTGGTGCCCGCCTTCCATCAGGCCTTCTTTGCACGCCCCGGCGCCCTGCGGGTGGTGCTCAACCTCGGCGGCATCGCCAATATCTCGGTGCTGCCGGGCCAGGCCGATGGCGTCTATGGCTTTGATACCGGCCCGGCCAACACCCTGCTCGACGGCTGGTATCGCCGCCATCACCCCCAGGGGGCCGGTTACGATGCCGGCGGCCAGTGGGCGGCCAGCGGCCAGCTTATCCCTGCACTGCTGGAGCAGCTGCTGGCTCACCCCTACTTTGCCGCCCCTCACCCCAAGAGCACCGGGCGCGAGATGTTTACCCTCGACTGGCTCGATGGCGAGCTGGTCGGCCACGCCCATGCCCCGGCGGATGTACAGCGCACCCTGCAGGCGCTTACCTGCCACAGCGTTGCCCGTCAGCTGCCCGCCCTGGCTGATGCGCAGAGCCGACCCGAGCTGTATGTCTGCGGCGGCGGTGCCCATAACGCCCCGCTGCTGGCGGAGCTGGCCAGTCTGCTGCCCGACTGGCGCATCGCCAACACGGCCGAGCTGGGGATCGCCCCCGACTGGATGGAGGGCGCGGCGTTTGCCTGGCTGGCACAGCGCTTTATCCACCGCCAACCCGGCAACCTGCCCGCCGTCACCGGCGCCAGCCGCCCCGCCGTGCTGGGTGCCCTCTATCCCGCCTGAGCCAGGACTAGCCCAAGGCGCCGCCTGAACAAGGAGGGCAACCTGCCCTCCCATATGCCGGTGCCAGCCGCCTTGCGATACTGGGTGCCCTCTATCCCACCTGAGCCATACCTGGTCTAAGGCGCCGCCTGAACAAGGCTCCTGCAACCCAGGCGGCCAACCTCTCAAACACCAGACCCTGTCGCGCCGCCCATGGGGCGATACCGGGTTTTTCCGCCAGAACAGGGCAAAGCGGCAGCGCTATCTTGTCCGGGCTCCAGACACAAGGTTTACACCCGCTGAACCAGCCTGCCCCCCCCTGTTGCATCCTTCGCCCGATATCGGCTGGTCTGGAACATCCGTCCTGATATTTGCCCCTGATGGCGCTTGTCCCACGCTGCAATTTCATTGCATAAACCTGACGGGTGCCATCTGGAAAATAACGGCAGCCAATATCTGGCAAATAACGGCTGCCCGCGGCGAGCTTTGCCTGCAAATAAGCCGACAACCATGCAAGATCGCTGAATGATATGTCAGGAGCCGACGAATGGGCACAATAACCGCCCCCAGCTAGCATATTTTCCATGCATATAACAGCCCCTTTCAACGCAATGAAATGCATAGCCATGCATAGTTTTTTGCATTAACAGCGAAATAGTGCCAATCATTAACGCTTTATTCACAGGGCCGATCGCTGAGCATGATGGCGGGAAGCCGCGCCATTCGGCCTTCACCACCATAACGCACTATATGAAGCCATTTATCCCGTCATTTATCGTGCATTGAATGCCATTCTGGCTATATTTCAGAGCGTTGAGCCACCTCAGGAAAGTGCGAACAAGTCCTTGATGTGAGATCATGAACCCCACTTGGCATCAGGGATGAGGTTCAGCATGAGTCACCAGCTCACCTTCGCGGACTGCGAGTTCAATGGCAAACGCCGTAAAACCCGTAAAGAGATATTCTTGGCTCGCATGGAGGCTGTGCTCCCATGGCCAAGGATGCTGGGGGTCATCGAACCCGTCTATCCCAAAGCTGGTAACGGGCGTCGTCCCTACCCACTCGATACCATGCTCCGCATTCACTGTATGCAGCAGTGGTACAACCTCAGCGACGGCGCCATGGAGGACGCACTCTACGAAATTGCCTCAATGCGTCTGTTTGCCAAACTCTCCCTGGACCAGGCTATCCCTGACCGCACTACCATCATGAATTTCCGGCATCTGCTGGAGCAGCACCAACTGGCACGCCAACTATTCGAGGCCATCAACCAGTGGCTCTGTGACGCTGGCATCATGATGAAGCAAGGCACGCTGGTCGATGCCACTATCATCGAAGCCCCCAACTCCACCAAAAACAAGCGGGGAGAGCGTGACCCCGAGATGCATCAGACCAAGAAAGGCAATCAGTGGTATTTCGGCATGAAGGCTCATATCGGCGTTGATGCCAAGAGTGGCCTCACCCACAGTCTGGAGACCACGTCAGCCAACGAGCACGACCTCAATCAGGTGGGGAATCTGCTCCATGGCAAGGAAGAGTTTGTGTTCGCTGACGCGGGATATCAGGGGGCAGAAAACC
>NZ_NEVB01000072.1:0-8120 GCF_002259925.1 Aeromonas sp. A35_P
GAGCCGCACCTGTCCGTGCTGCGGCCATGTATCGGCGGACAACCGGCAGACGCAAGAGCGGTTTGCGTGCGTCGAATGTGGCTTCGAGGAAAACGCTGATCTGGTCGGCGCGATCAATGTTTTAAGGGCGGGACACGCCCGGTTCGCCTGTGAAGTGAGCGATGCAGTAAGGTCGCCAGCAGCAGGAACCCGCCGAAGCGACCCACCCCGGCTCGATGCCGGGGTGGGCGCCGTAGGAATCCCCCGACTTTAGGCGGGGGAGGATGTCAAGACGGCCGCCAGCAGACCCGCACCTGGTTCTTGAGCAAGGGGGCGGATGGTCACTGGCGCGGCACGGCCGCCGACGTCGTGGGGGAGGCGGTAGGCAAGGCGGCCGGCTTTGCCCTCAACTGGCGCTATCAGCTCGATCTGGCATTGCCCGATGGCAGCGTGGTGCGGGTGAGTTTCGACGACTGGATGTACCTGCTCGACCAGGATCGTTTGATCAACCGGGCCGCCATCAGCAAGTTCGGCATCCAGCTGGGGGAGGTGATCCTCTACATCGAGCGGCAGCCTGAATGAGTGCGCCTCGCCCGGTCGGCAACGTGGACGATAGTCACTCGCTATCAATCAGTTAGGTCTTAACGATTACCTTTCGAGTCTGATGGGTTCTAAGATGACCAGGTCGTCAAATCTGGAGGTGAAACATGAAGAGTCCGATTGGTCTTGATACCGTTCAATCACAAGCGCTGGCTGCCGAACTGAACAAGTTGCTGGCCAGCTACCAGATCCTTTACATGAACGTTCGCGGCTTCCACTGGAACATCCGCGGCAACCAGTTCTTCGAGCTGCACCTGAAGTTTGAAGAGATTTACAACGACCTGCTGCTGAAGGTCGATGCTCTGGCCGAGCGTATCCTCACTCTGGATGGCGTACCGCTGCACAGCTTCAGCGATTACCTGAACGTTTCCGCCATTGCCGAGCAGAAGGGGCTGCACGACGGTCGTGCCTGCGTCGAATCCCTGCTGGAGAGTTTCCGCGAGCTGCTGGTGGCCCAGCGCCGCATCCTGGGGCAGGCCGCCGATGCCGGTGATGAAGGGACTGCGTCCATTCTCTCCGACTATGTGCAGCAGCAGGAGAAACTGGTCTGGATGCTGCGCGCTTATTTAGCCTGATAGTTAACCAAGCCGGATGCATACGAAGTATGCCGGCTTGATGAAGTCAAGGGCTGGTGCTACCTGACCAGACGCCAGCCCGAACCGTTCCATTATCGTGTTCTGTTGCAAACCTGAGTTGTCTCTCCTTTTATCCACCCGCTTGCCGCCCTGTTTGGGCGGCTTTTTTTGTTTTTGATCTGTATCAATGAAAATTGAATTGGCAAATTGAATGCCTATTAAGTTTTCCACGAGGGGAATAGAATCGCCACAAAACAAACAACTGAAACGTCCAATTAGGGGAGGCATGATGTTTTGTGTGCAATGTGAACAGACAATTCGTACCCCGGCAGGCAACGGCTGCGCCTATGCACAAGGTATGTGTGGCAAGACGGCTGAAACGTCTGATCTGCAGGATGTGCTGATCTATACCCTGCAGGGTCTCAGCGCCTGGGCGCTGGCCGCCCGCGAGCACGGCATCGTCGACAGCGAAATAGACGCCTTCGTGCCCAAGGCCTTCTTCGCCACCCTCACCAACGTCAACTTCGATTCCGCCCGCATCGTGGCCTATGTCAATCAGGCGCTGGCCTATCGTCAGCAGCTGGCCGCCAAGCTGGCACCTCTGGCCGTGAATGTTGGCGATCTGCCCGCCGCGGCCCGCTTCGAGCCGGGTAGCGAGCTGCTGGAACAGCTGGCCCAGGCACCGCAGACCGCGGTCAACCGCGGCAAGAACGAGGTCAACGAAGACATCATGGGGCTGCGCCTGCTCTGCCTCTATGGCCTGAAGGGGGCCGCCGCCTACATGGAGCACGCCCGGGTGCTGGATCAGCAAGACAGCGAGGTAGCCGCCGAATTCCACCGCATCATGAGCTGGCTGGGTACGGATCCGAGCGATCTGGATCCCCTGTTCAAGTGCGCCATGGACATTGGCCTGCTCAACTTCAAGATCATGGAGATGCTGGATCTCGGTGAAACCACCGCTTTCGGCCATCCGGAGCCGACCCAGGTACGCGTTACTCCGGTACCGGGCAAGTGCATCCTGGTCTCCGGTCACGACATGGTGGATCTCAAGCTCATCCTGGAGCAGACCAAGGGGACGGACATCAAGGTCTACACCCATGGCGAGATGCTGCCGGCGCTGGCCTACCCCTTCTTCAAGCAGTACCCGCACCTGGTGGGCAACTACGGCTCCGCCTGGCAGAACCAGCAGAAGGAGTTTGCCAACTTCCCGGGCGCCGTGGTGATGACCTCCAACTGCATCATCGACCCGAACGTGGGCAACTACTCGGATCGCATCTTCACCCGCTCCATCGTCGGCTGGCCGGGCGTGACCCATCTGGAAGGGGAAGATTTCTCCGCCGTGATCGCCAAGGCGCAAGCGCTGGAAGGCTTCAAGCACGTTGAGCTCGAGCACTTCATCACCATCGGCTTTGCCCGCAACGCCCTGATGCAGGCTGCCCCTGCGGTGATCGATAAGGTCAAGGCCGGCGAAATCAGCCACTTCTTCCTGGTCGGTGGCTGTGACGGTGACCGTGCCGAGCGCGCCTACTACACCGAGTTTGCCAAGGCGATCCCGCAGGACAGCCTGCTGCTGACCCTGGGCTGCGGCAAGTACAAGTTCAACAAGCTCGACTTCGGCGACATCGGCGGCATTCCCCGTCTGCTGGACGTGGGTCAGTGCAACGATGCCTACTCCGCCATCCAGCTGGCGCTGGCGCTCTCCGAAGCGTTCGAGTGCGGCGTCAACGATCTGCCGCTGACCCTGGTGCTCTCCTGGTTCGAGCAAAAAGCCATCGTCATCCTGCTCACCCTGCTGGCGCTGGGTGTGAAGGACATTCGTACCGGCCCGACCGCCCCGGCCTTCCTCACCCCGGCTCTGCTCAAGGTGCTGGAAGAGCAATTTGGCCTGAAAGGAACCACCACGGCCGAAGCCGATCTCGCCGAGATCCTGGCGGCCTGAGCAAAGAGACAGCCTTACACGCTCAGCATGTTGTAAGCCTTTGGCGAGCCTGATGGCTCGCCTTTTTTTAACGACCCCTTTCCAACATTTTTCAACAAGAGGAGCCTTGCGATGACCTCCACCTCTCTCACCCTCAGGTGCATCGGCCGCCGGGCGGATACCCACGACGTGGCGAGCTGGCAGTTTGTGCCGCAGACGGGCGGATACCCACGACGTGGCGAGCTGGCAGTTTGTGCCGCAGACGGGCGGATACCCACGACGTGGCGAGCTGGCAGTTTGTGCCGCAGACGGGCAGCCTGCCCGCCGTGCTGGCCGGCCAGTGCGTGACCCTGCCCGCCGTGCTGGCCGGCCAGTGCGTGACCCTGCACACCGAGATTGACGGCAAGCCCCACTGCCGTGCCTATACCCTCTCTTCCAGCCCGCAGGACCCTTTCTGGCAGGTCACCATCAAGGATGTCGGACTGGTCTCCCACCATCTACACCAGACCCTGCAAGTGGGAGACGAGATCCGGGTCGATGGCCCCTTCGGCGACTTCAATCTGACGGCCTTGCCCTGCGAACGGCCGCTGCTCTTGAGCGCCGGCTCCGGCATCACCCCCATGTGGGCTATGCTGCGGGACGAGCTCACCAAGCGGCCGGACGCGGATATCCGCTTTATTCACAGTGCCCGCTCGCCGGAGGATGTGATCTTCGCTGACGACTTGACTGCGCTGGCTGAAGTCCATGCCGGCGTGCGCCGCGCTTTAGTGCTGGAGAAAGTAGGGGAAGAGGCGTCGACGGCTTATCCCTGGGTTGGCCGGCTCACACCGGAGATGTTGAGGGAACTGGCGCCAGATTTGCTCGTACGCCACGTCTATCTGTGTGGCCCAGCCCCCTACATGACCGCAGTCTGCAGCATGCTGGCAGCGCTCGGACTGCCGGCTGAGCAACTGCACCAGGAGTCGTTCGGCCTGCCGGCTGCCACATCGAGCACGGCGCCAGTTGCGGCCGGCAGCGACCACTTCTGGCTGACCCTCAAAAAGAGCGGCAAGAAGGTGAAGATACTGCCGGGGCAGACCCTGCTGGCGGCGCTGGAGGGGGCGGGTGAGACCATGATGGCCGCCTGCCGGGCCGGGGTGTGCGGGGCCTGTCGCTGTACCACGGAAGGCGAGATCGAGCGCCAGAGCGTGATGACCTTGAGCGCGCAGGATCTCGAGCGCGGGGTGGCACTGGCCTGTTCCTGTACCGCCAGCGGGGATGTCTGCGTCGACTATTGAGGGAAGGTAATGGGCACCCTGCTCTTTTCGCTAAGAAGCAAGGCGGGTAGACTCAATCCCAGTTTCAGTCGAACGCGGGATAAAAAATGACAATTCTGGTCACAGGGGGCGCCGGCTATATCGGCTCCCACACCCTGGTTGAGTTATTGAACGCCGGGCAACAGGTCGTAGTGCTGGACAACCTCTCCAACTCCTCCCCCGAGTCGCTCAAGCGGGTCGAGCGGATCACCGGCAAGCCGGTCATCTTCGTCGAAGGAGATGTGCTGGACCGGGCCTGCCTGCAGCAGCTGTTTGCCGCCCACCATATCGAGTCGGTCATCCACTTCGCCGGGCTCAAGGCGGTTGGCGAGTCGAGCCAGATCCCGCTCACCTACTACCAGAACAACATCACCGGCACCCTGGTGCTGTGCGAAGAGATGGCCAGGGCCGGCGTGTTCCGGCTGGTATTCAGCTCCTCGGCGACCGTCTACGGCGATCCGGCGTCTGTGCCGCTGCGGGAAGATTTTCCCACCAGCGCGACCAACCCTTATGGCCGCTCCAAGCTGATGGTGGAGGAGATCCTGCGGGATCTCGCCAAATCCGATCCCCGCTGGGCCATCGTGCTGCTGCGCTACTTCAACCCGGTCGGCGCCCACGAGAGCGGCCTTATCGGGGAAGATCCCAACGGTATTCCCAACAACCTGCTGCCCTATATCAGTCAGGTGGGGGTGGGCAAGCTCAAGGAGCTGGGGGTGTTTGGCAACGACTACCCGACACCGGACGGTACCGGGGTACGCGATTACATCCACGTGGTGGATCTCGCCATCGGTCACCTCAAAGCGCTGGCACGCATCGCGTTGGATACTGGCGTCTTTACCTACAACCTGGGGACCGGTCAGGGCTATTCGGTGCTGGAGATGATCAAGGCATTTGAAGAGGCCAGCGGTCGCACCATTCCCTACCAGATCAAGCCCCGTCGCCCCGGCGACATCGCCGAGTGCTGGGCCGAGCCGCACAAGGCCCGTGCCGAGCTGGGCTGGCAGGCCGAGCGCGGTCTGGAGCGGATGATGATCGATACCTGGCGCTGGCAAAGCCAGAATCCGAACGGTTATGGCCCTGCTGAGAAGCCGTGATCAAGGGTCATGCGCTGCTCGGGAACCTCATTTATTCATATGAACTCGGGTCCCAGTGCTGCTCTTCGCCTTGCTGACAGCTTCTCGCGACGGCCCATCAGGCTTGATGGTTTGCAGCATGAATAGCAAAACGCCCCGACATGCCGGGGCGTTTTTTATGTGCCTGAGCGGGATTACTGAATGCTCTTGCCGGCGCGTACATCCTTGATGAAGCCTTTCAGGCTGGCCAGATCACGGGGGGCGCCGCGCAGGATCTGATCGCCGATGATGAAGGCCGGTGTGCCAGAGATACTCATGGCTTCGGCCAGCGCCCGGTTGGTGCCGAGATTCTGATCGATGCTGCCATCCTTGATCTTGGCTTCAACCTTGCTCCAGTTGACGCCGGCTGCTTCTGCCAGCTGCTTCACCTGTGCCTCGTCGGCCAGCGGGCCCTGATGGGCGTACAGCTTCTCGTGGAAGGCCTGGTATTTGTCTGGCTGACCCAGCTGTACCGCAAGGGCGGCGCGGGCGGCGAAGTAGGAGGTCTCGCTCAGGATCGGGAACTGCTTGTAGATGTAGCGAATGTCCTTGTCTTCCGCCAGCAGCTGCTTGATCAGCGGATGGGCGCGTTTGCAGTAGCCGCAGTTGTAGTCGAAGAATTCGACCACGGTCAGGCTGCCCTTGGGATTGCCGGTTTCCGGGTCCTGGTTGCTATAGAGTTGCTTGGCGTGTGCCTTGATGAGCGTCTTGTCGTTGGCTGCCTGCTGGCTCTCCTGCTTGGCGCGCAGGGCATTGGACATCTCGACCAGGATCTCCGGGTTCTTGACCAGATAGTCGCGCACTATCTGTTCTACGTCGCTCTTGGTCAGTTCGCTCGCCTGAACCGGCGCCGCAAGCAGGGCGGCACCCGTCAGGGCACAAAGCAGGGCATGTTTGATTTTCATAAGTCCATCTTGCTGGGAATTTCGGGATGCTGACTATAGTGGGTGAGTCTGTTTTCAAGTCAAGTTATCCGGTTGAAAAAGCGCTGGTTATGCCAAAATTGGCGACTTTGTGCGTCATTTAGCCCAATAAATCGGCAAACGAGCGGCGAGGGGATTTACAAGGGCGATCGCCATGGGTAATATTCGCCGCACTGTCGCGGAGGGGTGGCAGAGCGGCTGAATGCACCGGTCTTGAAAACCGGCGATGGGCGACCATCCGTGGGTTCAAATCCCACCTCCTCCGCCATTTATTCAGCCAAAAAGGCCATCCGAAAGGATGGCCTTTTTGCTATTCAAATCCCCGTTGTCATTCTGCCTCTGATTGGGCAAGTCATCTTTATCCACGTTTTTCAGGCCGTTGGCCAAGGCTGACGCTTGCGATTTTCCTGCCTGTTTTGCTCAGCGTTCATTGCGAGACTATCACCGGGCAACCAGCGTCTCGATCGTCTCCATTGGCCCTGATATTCGCACAGGTCGGTGGGGATCCCGTCTCGCTGGCTCATCCGCCGCAACTTGGACACCTTCTGTTGTGTTATGCAGGAAGGAGCTGAGGGTTGTTGGCTGCCCGTGAGGGGAAGAGCCATGGCAAATGTTGCAATGATTAACATCCGTAGGAGTCATGACTGGTTGCTGGTGGAACGATTTTGTTCTTCTGTAGCATTTCATTACAAAAATTACGGTTCGATAGCATAAAGTGTGGGGCAGTTCTGATTTTCCTATGTGTCGGGGTGTGTCATCTATTGACGCTTGTTAACATTCAGCATGTTTCCATGTTTGGCCACCTTATCTTGTGCATGATCCTCATACCCCGGAAATGAATACCCTGCACGCGCTGGAGCTTATCGGTCAGTTCGAGACGGCGGCTGACGAGCGCACTATCGTGACCCTGCTGCGTGAACTGAGTGGCCGCATGGGATTCGACTATTTTCGCCTTGCCCTGATCTTCCCCAGCACCATCCAGCGTCCGGACGTCATCATCTTCAACGGTTGCCCGCAGGCCTGGGTGGATACCTACACCGGCAGCGGCTTCTTTGCCATCGATCCCATCGTCAAGTGCGCCATGACCAGAAGCACGCCCATTCTGTGGGCCGATGTGGTGAACGATGAGGAGCGTTGTGATGAACAGGGGCGGGAGGTGATGCAACTGGCCAACGAGTACGGCATTCGCGACGGTATCACCCTGCCCTGGCACGGTGCCAACGGCCATGTCGGCCTGCTCTCCTTTATTACCAGTACAGCTCGCACCAGGCAGCAGTGGCTCTCTGCGGTGCCCTTTATCAGCTGGCTCTCCATGCATATTTTCGAGGCGGTGGCCCGGGTCTGTCTGGCGGGGATGTCGCCGCACGATGCGTTGAGTTTGCGGGAGCTGGAGGTGTGTCGCTGGGCGGCGGAGGGCAAGCAGGTGAGCGATATTGCCCAGATCCTGGGGATCACGCCCCGTACCGTGACGTTTCATCTGAACAATGTGGTCAACAAGCTGGGGGCCAGCAGCAAGAGCCAGGCCATCTCATGGGCATTGAAACAGGGAGTGGTCAGGTTGAACGTGGAGATGGCGCTGGTGGCCAATGTAGATGAGGAGCAGTGATACTGTTTGTGGCAAGCAACTCGTTGCGTAGATGGCAAGATGTTCCACTGTATGTGCAAGCATTTATGGAACAATAACCTGCTGGTTGCAACTTTTTGCGCCACGCATCAGC
>NZ_NEVB01000073.1:0-8117 GCF_002259925.1 Aeromonas sp. A35_P
GAGCAATATTTCGCACCTTATGAATCGTGTTATCCCGTTGTTACGGGATGATTGAAAAAACAGGGATCGACTTTAGTCGTAGTTAATTAGTTCAAAATGTAATTCTCAAAGGAGTGAACACTATGTCGGCACCGGCCCAGACCCACTGTAGCGCCCGTCTGCGCATCCAGGGCGAAATGCATCCCGATTACGCGCAAATTCTGACGCCGGACGCGGTGGCCCTGGTATCCGAACTGGTGGAACGCTTTGCTCCCCAACGGGACGAATTGTTGAAACAACGTGTGGCACGCCAGGCCCGTATCGATGGCGGCGAGCTACCGGACTTCCTGCCTGAGACTGCCCACATCCGCGCCGGCGACTGGACGGTACGCGGCATTCCTGCCGACCTGCAGGATCGCCGTGTGGAGATCACCGGCCCGGTCGAGCGCAAGATGGTGATCAACGCCCTCAACGCCAACGTCAAGGTGTTCATGGCGGACTTCGAAGATTCACTGGCCCCCGCCTGGAACAAGGTGATCGAGGGTCAAATCAACCTGCGCGATGCGGTCAATGGCACCATTGCCTACCAGAGCCCGGAGGGGAAATCCTATACCCTCAATGCCGAGCCTGCGGTGCTCATCTGCCGGGTGCGCGGTCTGCACCTGCCGGAGAAACACGTCACCTTTGATGGTGCCCCCATTCCCGGCGGCCTGTTCGACTTCGCCCTCAATTTCCTGCACAACCACAAGGCGCTGCTGGCCAAGGGATCCGGCCCCTACTTCTACGTGCCCAAGTTGCAGAGCCATCTGGAAGGGCGCTGGTGGAGCGAGGTGTTCGCCTGGACCGAAGACAAGTTCGGCCTGCCCCGCGGCACCATCAAGGCCACCGTGCTGATCGAAACCCTGCCGGCGGTGTTCGAGATGGACGAGCTGCTCTATCAGATGAAGGATCACATCGTGGCCCTCAACTGCGGCCGCTGGGACTACATCTTCAGCTACATCAAGACCCTCAAGAACCACCCGGATCGCGTCCTGCCGGACCGCCAGGTGGTGACCATGGACAAGCCGTTCCTCTCCGCCTACTCGCGACTGCTGATCAAGACCTGTCACAAGCGCGGCGCGCTGGCGATGGGGGGCATGGCCGCCTTCATTCCGGCCAAGGATGCCGCCGTCAACGAGCAGGTCTTCGCCAAGGTACACGCCGACAAACAGCGTGAAGCCGACAACGGCCATGATGGTACCTGGGTGGCCCACCCGGGCCTGGCCGACACCGCCATGGCCGTGTTCAACGCCACCATCCCGGCCGGCGCCAAGAACCAGATCGACGTGCTGCGCGAGCAGGATGCCCCCATCACAGCTACCGACCTGCTGGCACCCTGCGAAGGAGAGCGCACCGAGGCAGGCATGCGCACCAACATCCGGGTTGCCCTGCAGTATCTGGAGGCCTGGCTCAATGGCAACGGCTGCGTGCCCATCTACGGTCTGATGGAAGATGCGGCTACCGCCGAGATCTCCCGCACCTCCATCTGGCAATGGATCCGCCACGGCAAGAGCCTCTCCACCGGCCAGGTGGTGACCAAGGATCTGTTCCGCCAGATGCTGACTGAGGAGCAGGAGGTGGTCAAACGCGAGGTGGGCGAAGCCCGCTGGCAGTCGGGTCGCTTCGCCGAGGCGAGCGCCCTGATGGAAGAGATCACCTGCGCCGATACCCTGATCGATTTTCTGACGCTGCCCGGTTACGAGCGGCTCTGAATCACGGGCCCCGGGCGGGGCTCGCCAATAACAAGTCAATGGAAACGTGAAATCAATGAAAGAGGGAACTGATATGGCACTGACCCGTGAGCAACAGATCCAGGCTATCGAGAAAGACTGGGCGGAAAACCCCCGCTGGAAAGGGATCAAGCGCGGCTACAGCGCCGAAGATGTGGTGAACCTGCGCGGCAGCTTGCAGCCAGTGCACACCCTGGCTCAGCGCGGTGCTGACAAGCTGTGGGGCCTGATCCACGGCGACGCCAAGAAAGGCTACGTTAACTGCCTCGGCGCCCTGACCGGCGGTCAGGCTGTGCAGCAGGCCAAGGCGGGGATCGAGGCGATTTACCTCTCCGGCTGGCAGGTAGCGGCAGACAACAACCTCTCCTCCACCATGTATCCGGATCAGTCCCTCTATCCGGCCAACTCGGTGCCGTCGGTGGTGGAGCGCATCAACAACTCCTTCACCCGTGCCGACCAGATCCAGTGGGCCAACAAGGTAGGGCCGCAGGATGAGGGCTTCATCGACTACTTCCTGCCCATCGTCGCGGATGCGGAAGCCGGCTTCGGCGGCGTGCTGAACGCCTTCGAGCTGATGAAGGGGATGATTGAAGCGGGCGCCGCCGGCGTCCACTTCGAAGATCAGCTCGCTTCCGTGAAAAAATGCGGTCACATGGGCGGCAAGGTGCTGGTTCCGACCCAGGAAGCGGTGCAGAAGCTCGTCGCGGCTCGTCTGGCGGCCGACGTCTGTGGCACCACCACCCTGGTGATCGCCCGAACCGACGCCAACGCAGCAGACCTGCTGACCACGGATGCAGATCCTTACGATGCCGACTTCCTGACCGGTGAGCGTACCGCCGAAGGCTTCTACAAGGTGCGTGCCGGCATCGATCAGGCCATTGCCCGCGGTCTGGCCTACGCCCCCTACGCCGACATGGTGTGGTGCGAAACCGCCAAGCCGGATCTGGACGAAGCGCGCAAGTTTGCCGAAGCGATCAAGGCCCAGTTCCCGGATCGCATCCTGGCCTACAACTGCTCGCCGAGCTTCAACTGGAAGAAGAACCTGGACGATGCCACCATCGCCCGCTTCCAGCAGGAACTGTCCGACATGGGTTACAAGTACCAATTCATCACCCTGGCAGGGATCCACAACATGTGGTTCCACATGTACGAGCTGGCCTACCAGTACGCCCGTGGCGAAGGGATGAAGCACTATGTCGAGATGGTGCAGCAGCCCGAGTTCGCCGCCGCCGAGCGTGGCTACACCTTCGTGGCGCACCAGCAGGAGGTGGGCACCGGTTACTTTGACAAGGTGACCACCGTCATCCAGGGTGGCCAATCCTCGGTGACCGCGCTGACTGGCTCAACTGAAGAAGATCAGTTCCACTGATTAGGCAGAACTCTTTGAGAGAGTCCTTGAGATAGCAAAACCCCGGCCACTGGCCGGGGTTTCTTTTTATTCATTGCTTAGGCGTCGCTCACACTCAAGCACACCCGAAGGACTCAGAGCTCGAGGATCTCTTTAACAAAAGGGATGGTCAGCTTGCGCTTGGCACGGAAAGAGGCGTTGTCGAGCTGATTGAGGGTGGTGAGCAGGGTGCGCATATCGCGCGAGAGGCGGTTGAGCAGGAAGCGGCCCACGTCGATGGGCAGTTTGAAGCCCCGCAGCTCGGCACGCAGCTGCAGGGCACTGAGCTTGCCCTCATCGTCCAGCTCGTCGAGGTGGAAGCTCACCCCCCAATCGAGACGGGAGGCGAGATCAGGCAGCTGCAGCCCCAGTTTGCGCGGCGCGCTGCAACCGGTCACCACCAGGGTCCCCTCGCCCTTCTCCTTCCAACGATTGTAAAAGTCGAACAGGGCGCGCTCCCACAGGGCATTGCCAGCGATAGCCTCCAGGCTGTCGAGGCAGACCAGCGGCAGGCTTTCGAGGGCATCCAGCATGCTGGGGTCGAGCTGTTCGAACTGATCGAGAGAGAGGTAAGCAGCAGCGGCGTCGCGGGCATTGACCTCGGCGCAGGTGGCGTGCAGCAGATGGGAGCGGCCCGATCCCTTGGCCCCCCAGAAATAGAGGAAAGGCGAACCCTGACCAATGGCCGCATTCTTGAGGGCGGTGATCAGATGAGCATTGTTGCCGGGATAAAAACTGACGAAGGTTTCATCATCCGGTAGTTGTACGGCTAAAGACAGTTGGGCCGGTTGCTTCACTCGTTGGGCTTTGACTGTGACATTTGCGGGCCAGTGTATCATTGCGAAGGCGGATAGAGAACCGCCCGGACGATGCCGGGCGGTGTGGATCCTCATAAAGGATCGAGGCTGCGACCATTGCTAACGAAAGCGGCTACTCCTTGGCCGACGCACTCAAGCCCTGGCAAGAGAGCGCCCATGGCTCTCGGCCGAACGGTCAGGATCCTCGACCAGGATCAGGGCTGCGACCACTGGTAGCTCAGCCCCTCCGGGGTATCCGCCAGCTGGCGCAACCGGCTCTCCAGCTGCAGCCCGCGGATGAGCTCGGCCTTGTCCCCCTGCAGGCTCAAGTTGAAGGTCACCTTGTCCCCCTCCAGTTTGCCAATCTCCACCTTGGTGACGCTGGCCATCCCCTGCAGCATCTTCTGCACCGTGATCATGCCGTCGATACCGGACAGCCCCTCCACCACCAGCGTCTGGCTGGAGGCAACACCGGAGATGCGCGCCCCGTAGTTCTGCACCAGCCAGCCTGCCAGGGCATCGGCGAACGTCTGCGCCACCTCGGCCTGGGTGCCAGCGCCCTCACCCTTGGTCAGTTCACTCAGCTCAGCGCCAGCCTTGGGCCCGTAGAGACCCCAGTCGATGCTCCACTTGTCCCCCTCCGGGGTGAGCTTGCCCAACACCACCATCTCGGCGCCATAGCGCTGGCTCGCCTTGAGGATGGGATCGGCGAAACGGCCCCAGACGTCGGTGGCATTGACCGCCATGTTGTCATCCAAGTCCATCAGCGGAATGCTGACCGGCAACCCCATCGCCTGGGCCTGAGTACGCAGGGCAGCGGCCCAGCCATCGCTGGACTGATCCGGCAGAATGCGCCGCTCCCCTTCATTGATCACCAGCCAGATGGCGACCTGCGGCCGGGCCGGGCCCAGCAGGGCGAACTTGCTCTCGGCCACCAGGGCATTGACCTTGGTCACGTCGAAATCGGCCTTGAGAAACTTCACCGGCCCCACGTCCTGATAACCGTAGTGCTGCACGAACGCGCCGGGGGCCGCCAGCGCCTTGACCACCGCCGGCTGGGTTAGGATGTCGCGCTTGCCGGTCACCTTGACGAGCACCTCGCCCAGGGCCTGGGACTGAGCTGCCGCCATGTCGCCGCTGGTGGGGGCCTTGCCCTGATAGAGATCGGTCACCTGGGCGGCCGACACCATGAATGACAAGCCGCAGCAGAGGGCGGTCACAACACGTTTGAGCATGAGAAAAGTCTCGAAATGGGAGATGGTGCTTATGGTAGCGGCAAGGCGCGCATGGCAGCAAGCCGAGGGCGGGAGAAACAGCGGAGCCGGCGAGATGCCGGCTCCGTTTGCGCGCCAGCCTGGCACGCCTTGAGGCGATAGCGGCTTACTTGGTGCCGAAGATCTTGTCGCCGGCGTCGCCCAGACCCGGGACAATGTAGCCCTTCTCGTTCAGGCCCTGGTCGATGGAGGCGCAGAACAGCTCCACGTCCGGGTGAGCGGCTTCCAGCGCCTTGATGCCTTCCGGCGCGGCAACCAGCACCAGCACCTTGATGGACTGGCAGCCCTTCTTCTTGAGCAGGTCGATGGTGGCGATCATGGAGCCGCCGGTGGCCAGCATGGGGTCGATCACCAGCGCCAGACGCTCTTCGATGTTGCTGACGATCTTCTCGAAGTAGGGAACCGGCTGCAGGGTCTCTTCGTCGCGGTAGATGCCGACCACGCTGACGCGGGCGCTCGGCATGTGCTCCAGCACGCCGTCCATCATGCCCAGACCGGCACGCAGGATGGGCACCACGGTGACCTTCTTGCCCTTGATCTGGTCAACTTCCACTGGCCCGTTCCAGCCATCGATGGTAACCTTCTCGGTTTCGAAGTCAGAGGTCGCTTCGTAGGTCAACAAACTGCCCACTTCCTTGGCCAGTTCACGGAAACGCTTGGTGCTGATATCGCCTTCACGCATCAGACCGATCTTGTGCTTGACCAGGGGGTGTTTGACTTCAACGACTTTCATTATTATCTCCTCTAACTGCCGCAAAAAAATCGCGGAATCATACAACAAAAGCCGCCGCTTGTAGAGCATTTCCGCGCAAAAACGCGCAAACGATTTCCTTTCTGGTTTTTCACCGCCACTGTTAGAATACGCCCCGAATTTTACCCTCCACTTCTTTATATGACGGGGAATACGCGTGACTGACAAAACCTCACTGAGCTACAAGGATGCTGGCGTGGATATCGATGCCGGCAATGCACTGGTTGAACGTATCAAGGGCGTGTCAAAGCGCACTCGTCGTCCTGAAGTCCTTGGTGGTCTTGGCGGCTTTGGGGCCTTGTGTCAAATCCCTGCGGGCTACAAGGAGCCGGTGCTGGTCTCCGGCACCGACGGGGTGGGCACCAAGCTGCGCCTCGCCATCGACCTGAAGAAGCACGACACTGTGGGCATCGATCTGGTGGCCATGTGCGTCAATGACCTCATAGTGCAAGGCGCCGAGCCCCTCTTCTTCCTCGACTACTATGCCACCGGCAAGCTGGACGTCGACACCGCCGCGGCCGTGGTCACCGGCATCGGTGCCGGCTGCGAGCAGTCCGGCTGCGCCCTTGTGGGCGGCGAAACCGCCGAGATGCCGGGCATGTATGAAGGGGAAGACTACGACATCGCCGGTTTCTGCGTCGGTGTGGTGGAGAAGAGCGAGATCATCGACGGCAGCAAGGTCGGCGACGGGGATGCCCTGATCGCCCTGGCCGCCAGCGGCCCCCACTCCAACGGCTTCTCCCTCATTCGCAAGATCCTGGAAGTCTCCAAGGCCGACGTGCAGCAGCCGCTGGGTGAGACCACCCTGGCCAATGCCCTGCTGGAGCCAACCCGCATCTACGTGAAACCCGTGCTCAAGCTCATCAAGGAGTGCGAGATCCACGCCCTCTCCCACATCACCGGTGGCGGTTTCTGGGAGAACATCCCGCGCGTGCTGCCTGCCAACACCCAGGCGGTGATCGACGAGCAGAGCTGGCAGTGGCCGGCGGTGTTCAGCTGGCTGCAAGAGGCCGGCAACGTCACCCGTCACGAGATGTATCGCACCTTCAACTGCGGCGTCGGCATGATCATCGCCCTGCCGGCGGATCAGCTGGAAAAAGCGCTGACCCTGCTCAAGGCAGAAGGCGAAAACGCCTGGCACATCGGCCATATCGCCAAGGCGGCCGATGGTGAGGAGCAGGTCATCATCCAATGATGCGGATCCTGGTCCTTATCTCCGGCAACGGCAGCAACCTGCAGACCATTCTCGACAGTTGTGCCGACGGCAAGATTGCCGGTCAGGTGGTCGGCGTCATCAGCAACAAGGCCGATGCCTATGGCCTGGTGCGCGCCAAAGAGGCGGGGGTGGCCACCGCCATCCTCGCCCAGCAGCAGTTTGCCAGTCGGGAGGAGTATGACGCCGCCCTGCTGGCGCTGATGAACGACTATCAGCCCGACCTGGTGGTGCTGGCCGGCTTTATGCGGATCCTTAGTGCCGACCTGGTGCGGCACTTTGCCGGGCGGATGGTCAACATCCACCCCTCCCTGCTGCCCAAGTACCAAGGGCTGCACACCCACCAGCGCGCCATCGACGCCGGTGATGACGAGCACGGCGCCAGCGTCCACTTCGTCACCGAAGAGCTCGACGGCGGCCCGGTGATCCTGCAGGCCCGCGTTCCCATCTTCGAAGGGGACACGGCCGAGGAGGTGGCGGCCCGGGTGCAGGTGCAGGAGCACAGCATCTACCCGCTGGTGGTGCAGTGGTTCTGTGAAGGCAGGCTGCAGATGCTGGAGGGTGCCGCCCTGCTCGACGGCACCCTGCTCGGCCCCGCGGGTTATGCCAGCGAGTAACGGTTAACCGCAGCATGCAAAATAGAACCTGATTACCCATGATTAGCAGTCACCCCGAACTATACTGATCTTATGCACAGTTATCGAGGAGCGAGATCATGGCCAAAAGCAAAGTCCAATTCCAGAAAGGCTACAGCCTGTTTGAGCTTCTCAAGGACTATGGCACTGAAGCTCAGTGCGAAAACGCGTTGTTCACTTGGCGTTTTCCTCACGGCTTTGTCTGCCCTGAATGTGCCAACAAGACCTGTTGTCACCTGAAAAGTCGGCCACGCGTGCTGCAATGCAATCACTGCCATCACCAGATGTCATTGACTGGGAACACTATTTTCG
>NZ_NEVB01000074.1:0-8025 GCF_002259925.1 Aeromonas sp. A35_P
TCTTGCCAACCTGCCCCTATTCACTCTGTTCGCGACACGACAAGGTAGGCTATGAACCGCTTCGTTATCGCTGACCCCAAGCTTTGTATCGGCTGTGGCACCTGTATGGCGGCCTGCAGCGAGGTACACAAGGCGCAAGGTTTGCAACAAGCCCCCCGTTTAACCGTTATGCGACACGAGCAGGCGACCATGCCGGTTCAGTGCCGTCACTGTGACGATGCCCCCTGCAGCAAGGTGTGCCCGGTCGAGGCAATTCGCCAGACCGGCGATTGCGTGCAACTCAACGAGTCGCTCTGCATCGGCTGCAATCTCTGCGCCGTGGCCTGCCCCTTTGGCGCCATCCAGAGCGGCGGCAGCCGTCCGGTGGCCGTGGCCACAAGTTACGACACCTATATCCCCTGCTCCATCCGCTCCAGCAACCCCTCCACCTCCGCGGGCCTGCGCTGCTTTGGCGAGGATCTGCTGAGCTGGGAGCCGGGGGTGCGCAGCATCGCCGTCAAATGTGATCTCTGTGAATTTCGCTCCGACGGCCCCGCCTGTGTCGATGCCTGCCCCTCCCAGGCGCTGAAGCTGGTCAATGACGGCGACACCGAACGCGCCGCTCGTATCCGTCGCCAGCAAGCGGCCGACACCCACCCGCAAGGGGCCTCCGCCTTCTCGGCGCCCGCCAAGGCAACCCCTGCCTCCGATTTATCCACCACAGAGGGAGCGTACTGATGTTGTCCCCCCTTGTTATGGCCACGCTCCTGCTCTTTTTGCTGGGCACCGCCGCCGGTCTGCTGCTGCAAAAGCTGCCCGCACTGGCCAACCGCCTCAACAGCGGCCTTGCCCTGCTGGGCTCGCTCGCGGGTCTGGTCGCCGCCATCCAGATCTTTGCCCAAGGCGCCCCCGTCGACGGCCAGCTCTGGCTGCTGGGTTCGGTTCACCTAGATATGCTGGCCGCGCTGATGCTGCTGGTCATCAGCACGGTCGGCGTCGCCGTCGCCCTCTACTCCTTTGCCTATATCCGCGAATATCAGGGCAAGGGGGATGTGGCCATCGGCGCGCTGATGAACCTCTTCCTCTTTGCCATGGTGGGCATGGTGCTGGCCGACAACGCGCTCGGTTTCTTGCTCTGCTACGAGCTGGTGACCCTCACCACCTACTGGCTGGTCAAGACCAACCCGGAAGCCGCCAAACAGAGCCGTCTCTACTTGGTGATGAACCATATCGGCATGGCGCTGGTGCTGATCGCCTTCTGGCTGCTCTGCCGCGACAGCGGTTCGCTGGAGTTCGCCGCGCTGCGCGAGCACCATCTGGCGGGCGCTTTGGCCTCTCTGGTGTTCCTGCTCAGCTTCTGCGGTTTTGGCCTGCGCGCCGGTTTCGTGCCGCTGCACGGCTGGCTGCCGGTGGCCGAGCCTGTTGCGCCGTCCCATATCTCGGCGCTGATGTCTGGCGTGATGGTCAAGCTGGGTCTCTTTGGTATCTTGCGGGTCAGCATCGATTTTCTCGGTGCCAGCCAGCTCTGGTGGGGCTATATGGTGCTGATCTTCGGTGCCTGCTCGGCAGTGCTCGGGGTGCTGTTTGCGCTGGCCGAGCACGATCTCAAGCGGCTGCTCGCCTACCACACGGTGGAGAACATCGGCATCATATTGATGGGGATGGGGATCGGCATGATCGGCATCGCCAACCAGCAATCGGCACTGGTGGTGCTGGGGCTGCTCGGCGCCCTCTATCACCTGCTCAACCACGCCATCTTCAAGAGCCTGCTGTTTATGGGCACCGGCTCGGTGATGTTCCGCCTGCACACCCGTGATATGGACAAGATGGGGGGACTGGCCAAGCTGATGCCCTGGACCGCGCTGGCGTTCCTCATCGGCGCCATGGCCATCTCGGCACTTCCGCCGCTGAACGGTTTTGTCAGCGAGTGGTTTATCTATCAATCGCTCCTTTCCATGACCAAGCTCGGCACCTCTGTGGTGGCCCCGCTCGCGGTGGTGATGCTGGCGGTGACCGGCGCCATGGCGGTGATGTGTTTCGTCAAGGTGTACGGCATCTGCTTCTGCGGCGCACCGCGCAGCGAACACGCGAGCCACGCCCGCGAAGTGCCGGGCGCCATGGTGGCAGGCACCCTGCTGCTGGCCGCGGTCTGTCTGGTGCTGGGTCTGGGCGCCCCCTGGATTGCCCCCCATATCGCCAGCTACGGCCAGGCGCTGGTCTCCACTCAAGTCACGAGCCAGATAAGCGTGGCCACCGGAGCGACCCTGCTGCCACTCGACAGCAGCCAGGCGATCCTCTCCCCGCCCGTTATCGCCATCACCTTGCTGGGACTGTTCCTCATCCCGCTGCTGGTACTGGCCGTCTTCAAGGGACCCAAGCTGGGTCGTCGTCACGCCGGCACCCCGTGGGCCTGTGGTTACGCCTATGAGGAGCGCATGAGCCTTACCTCCGGCGGTGTCACCCACACCTTGCGCCAACTCTGCGCACCGCTCTATCGCAAGCAGCCGCAGCTCGATCTGGCCAGCGCCCTGCACGGGGTGAGCGCCTCCCCTTCTACCGCTGGCTGGTTCTTGCACGGCCTTGTGCTGGCGCTCTTTATCCTGATGGCTGTAGGAGTCTGATATGCCTGTTCTTGAAATGCCGAGCTGGGGCATGGTTGCCCTCGCCCTGACCCAGGCCATCGCCATGCTGGCGCTGGCGCCGCTCGCCACCGGTTTCAACCGGGTGCTGCGGGCCAGGATGCACTCCCGTCAGGGGCCGGGCCTGCTGCAGGATTACCGGGATATCGCCAAGCTACTGCGCCGTCAGGAGGTGACCCCCGAGCCTGCCGGCATCATCTTCAACCTGATGCCTGCGCTGCTGATCGCCGCCCTCTTGCTGGTGGGGATGGCGCTGCCGACCCTGACTCACGAGTCCCCCTTCCCCATCGCCGGGGATCTCATCACCGACATCTACCTGTTCGCCATCTTCCGCTTCTTCTTCTCCCTCTCCGGGCTCGACAGCGGCAGCATGTTTGCAGGGATCGGCGCCCGCCGCGAACTGACCCTCGGCATTCTGGTAGAGCCCATTCTGGTGCTCGCCTGCTTCATCATGGCGATGATGGTGGGCAGCTCGGATCTGGGCAACATCAGCAGCTATGTCGCGACCCAGCCGCTGGCCGCGCCGGTCGCTACCCTGCTGGCGGGCGCCGCCTGCGCCTTCGCGGTGTTTGTCGAGATGGGCAAGCTGCCCTTTGACTGCGCCGAAGCCGAGCAGGAGCTGCAGGAGGGGCCGCTCACCGAGTATTCCGGTGCGGGGCTGGCCCTGCTCAAGCTCAGCATGGGCCTCAAACAGCTGGTGGTGGTGCAGCTCTTTCTGGTGATCTTCCTCCCCTTCGGCAAGGCGGCCAACTGGAGTCTGCCTGCGCTCATCGGCGCGGCGTTGATCCTCGCCTGCAAGCTGCTGGTGGCCTTTGGGCTTGCCGGCATCATCGAAAACACCATGGCCCGTACCCAGTTCGTGCGCACCCACAGGCTCACCCGCTACGGCTTGGGACTGGCCCTGCTGGCGCTGCTCGCCTATCTGGTCGGGATCTGAATCATGCCCGCCAGCACAGCAACTTTTTCCGATTTCATCATTTGTGAATGCTCATTCCCGAACATTAAAGTGAGAACTGCATGACCATCGCCATTTCGGATCGCATCGGCTGCGACTACATCCAGCAGGTGCGAGCACAACTGCCCCACGCCATCGTCGACGAGGAGTGGCAAACCGCCGATCAGGCCACCATCACCGTCAAACCCACCAGTCTGGTCGAGACGGCCAGCCTGATCTTCCATCAGCTGGGGGGCTGGCTTCCACTCTCCTTTGCCAATGACGAGCGCAGCCTGAACGGCCACTTCGCGGTCTACCACGTCTTCTCCATGGAGGGCGACACCAAGTGCTGGATCACAGTCCGGGTGCTGGTGGATGCCGATACCCAGGAGTACCCCTCCATCACCCCGACCATTCCGGCGGCGGTGTGGGGCGAGCGGGAGATCCGCGACATGTACGGCCTGCGCGCCATCGGTCTGCCGGACGAACGTCGTCTGGTGCTGCCGGACGACTGGCCGGAGGATATCCACCCGCTGCGCAAGGACGCCATGGATTATCGCCAGCGCCCTATGCCCACCACCGACACCGAGACCTACCCCTTCGTCAATGAGCTCGGCAGTGATGCCAACCGCATCGTGCCGGTCGGCCCGCTGCACATCACCTCGGACGAACCGGGCCACTTTCGTCTGTTCGTCGATGGGGAAGACATCATCGATGCTGACTACCGCCTCTTCTATGTCCATCGCGGCATGGAGAAGCTGGCGGAAACCCGGATGGGCTACAACGAAGTGGCCTTCCTGACCGACCGGGTCTGCGGCATCTGCGGCTTTACCCACAGCGTCGCCTACACCACCTCGGTGGAGAACGCCATGGGCATTGTGGTCCCCGAGCGGGCCAAGATGATCCGCGCCGTGCTGCTGGAGGTGGAGCGCCTTCACAGCCATATCCTCAACATCGGCCTGTCGAGCCACTTCACCGGTTTCGACACCGGCTTCATGCAGTTCTTCCGGGTGCGGGAGAAATCCATGACCCTGGCCGAGCTGCTGACCGGCGCCCGCAAGACCTACGGCCTCAACCTGATTGGCGGGGTACGCCGCGACATCTTCAAGGAAGATCGCATCAAGGGTGCCCAGCTGGTGCGGGAGCTCCGTGATGAGCTCAAACCCTTGGTGGCCATGCTGCTGGATACCGCCAACATCTCCTCCCGCCTCATCGGCATCGGCAAGCTCGAGCCGCAAATTGCCCGCGATTTCAGCTGCGTCGGCCCCATGGTGCGGGCGAGCGGCTTCAAGCGCGACGTGCGCCGGGTCCACGACTTTGCCGGCTACCGCGAGCTGCCGATGGAGATCCAGACCAAGGCGGGCTGCGACGTGCAATCCCGGGTGCTGGTACGGATCCACGAGCTCTACGACTCCCTCGACATGATTGAGTTCGGCCTGGAGCACCTGCCACAGGGGCCGCTGTTGACCGAAGGCTTCACCTACCAGCCGGGCAAGTTTGCGCTGGGCTTTACCGAGGCGCCGCGCGGCGAGAACGTCCACTGGAGCATGACGGGAGATAACCAGAAGCTGTTCCGCTGGCGCTGCCGCGCCGCCACCTACGCCAACTGGCCCGCTCTGCGCTACATGCTGCGCGGCAATACCGTGGCGGATGCGCCGCTCATCATCGGCAGTCTGGATCCCTGCTACTCCTGTACCGACCGGGTCACCCTGGTCGACCCCAGGAAGGGCAAATCCACCGTGGTCTCCTACAAGGAGATCGAGCGCTACGGCATCGATCGCAAAAACTCTCCGCTGAAATAAGGGGTCATCATGATCAAGCTGTTCAAGACCATCCTCAAGGCTGGCACCCCGACCGCCAAGTACCCCTTCGCCCCTATTGATGTGAACCGGGATTTTCGCGGCAAACCGAAATATCAGGCGGATCAGTGCATCGCCTGCGCCGCCTGCACCAAGGCCTGCCCGGCCAACGCGCTGGTGATGGAAGTGGACATGGAGACCGGCGAACGACGCTGGGAGATCTCCATGGCCCGCTGCATCTTCTGCGGCCGCTGCGAGGAGGTCTGCCCGACCCGCGCCATCGCCCTCTCCCCCGAGTTCGAGCTGGCGGTGACCAACAAGGCGGATCTCTATGAGGAGGCCCGCTTCGCGCTGGCCCCCTGCACCCTGTGCGGCACCTACTTTGCCCCGAGCAAGCTGGTGGCGCTGGTGGAGGACACCCTCAAGCAGGCAGGCACGCCGCTCGCGACCCCGGAGCGACTGCACCACTGCCCCGACTGCAAACGAAAACAGAGCATGCTGAGCCAGCCTGACTCGGCCCTGATCACACCGATCGCCACACCGATGGCCGCACAACAGGAGTGGATGTGATGAGCAAGATCAAAGGCATAGAACCGGTTGTCGGCCATGCCCATACCCGCGCCGTGCCGCTGGCACAGGATCCCGAGATCACCAAACTCAAGAAGACCCTGCTCAAGGACATTCGCCGCTCGGCCTATGTCTACCGGGTCGATTGCGGCGGCTGCAACGCCTGCGAGATCGAGATCTTCGCCACCATCACCCCGCTGTTTGATGCCGAGCGTTTCGGCATCAAGGTGGTCGCCTCTCCCCGCCACGCCGACATCCTGCTCTTTACCGGCGCGGTGACCCGGGCGATGCGGGTACCGGCCCTGCGCGCCTACGGGGCGGCCCCCGATCCCAAGATCTGCATCGCCTACGGCGCCTGCGGCTGTGACGGCGGCATCTTCCACGACCTCTACTGCGTCTGGGGCGGCACCGACAAGATAGTGCCGGTGGATGTCTATATTCCCGGCTGCCCCCCCACTCCTGCCGCCACCATCTACGGCTTTGCGGTGGCACTCGGTCTGCTGGAACAGAAACTCAAAGCCACCAGCCACGAGGTGCAACCGGGTGAGCGGGTCGAGCTGCGCCACACCGGCATCCCCAATGAAATTCGGGTGATGATCGAGCGCGAAGCGCGCCGCATGGCCGGTTACCGGCAAGGGCGGATCATCGCCGACGAGTTTATGGCCCTGCTCGAAGGGGCGACCCAGCAGGATGTGGATCTGCGCATCCAGAGCTACCTCGATCAGCACGACGATCCGCGCCTGGCGGAGATCGTCAACAACCTCGCAAACGCCTGCCTCAACCGGGCGGCCGGCAAGGGAGAGGCGGTGCATGGCTGACCAGGTTTTCTTCTACCGCCTGTCGCGCAAGTTCGTCGACGAGCAGTTCGACGTCCCGGAAGAGGCCAAAGAGGTGATGTACTACAGCCTCGCCATCGGCCACCACCTCGGCATCGTCGATTGCCTGAGCGCCGATCTGGTCTGCTCGCTGACGGGATATCGCGACTGGGTAGCCAAGCTGCCAGAGGGGAGCGAGGCACGCCGCAAGATGGAGGGGTTTCTCACCTTTGGCGAGATCACCATCTATCGCGAGCACTGCCATATGCTGGCCTGCGCCTTCGACCGGCTGCGCAAGGCCGACAATCTGCTCGATGAGCAGGAGCTGGGCTGGACCAACACCTTTATGGATCAGCTCACTGCTCTCTATAACGACCCCCATATGTACCTGATGGTAAGGAGCCGCTGATGGGCTGCAATCTCGTGTTGACCGTGGGCAATGCCATGATGGGGGACGACGGTGCCGGCCCCTATCTCGCCGACAAGCTGCAAGCCGCCCCCCTGCCCGGCTGGGCTCATATCGATGGCGGCATCGCGCCGGAAAATGTGGTCCATCAGGTGCGGGAGCTGCAACCGGCGCGGGTGGTGCTGGTGGATGCTGCCGAGATCGGCGAGAAGGCGGGTACCCTGCAGGTGATCCCCCCCGAGACCATCGCCGAGATGTTTATCTTCTCGACCCACAACATGCCGCTCAATTTTTTGATCGACGAGCTCAAAACCTTTGTGCCAGAGGTGATCTTTGTCGGGGTACAACCGGCCATCGTGGCGTTCTCATTTCCGATGACCGGGATGGTGAGCGGGGCGATGGATTATCTTTACCAGCATCTTGATGCCGCCAAGGATGCCAGCTTGTTAATAGAGCGACTGGACCTGTGGAATATCACCAACGCGGAGTCAGAATATTTGCCGGCTTGTTAACAGCAGCGTTGAGTCATCCAGAAAAAGGCATATGGAAACGCCCGATGTTAAATTAATACCTGATTACCCATGATTAGCAGTCACCCCGAACTATACTGATCTTATGCACAGTTATCGAGGAGCGAGATCATGGCCAAAAGCAAAGTCCAATTCCAGAAAGGCTACAGCCTGTTTGAGCTTCTCAAGGACTATGGCACTGAAGCTCAGTGCGAAAACGCGTTGTTCACTTGGCGTTTTCCTCACGGCTTTGTCTGCCCTGAATGTGCCAACAAGACCTGTTGTCACCTGAAAAGTCGGCCACGCGTGCTGCAATGCAATCACTGCCATCACCAGATGTCATTGACTGGGAACACTATTTTCGCAAACACCAAGCT